>DATDPY010000253.1:0-16534 GCA_035292565.1 Cyclobacteriaceae bacterium
ACATTCCTGAAACGGCACTCCCTGGAGCTTATGGTCGAAAATCTCCTCGATGAATTATATTATACAAACGGAACACCTGTGGACACCGATTACGACGGGATTCCCGAACGGGGATATTTTGTCCAGCCGCCCCGAAGCATTTACCTCGGCCTGGTATTCCGCCTATAATGAATTAATGATGTAACTTTGGGGTTCTTATGACGGTACTTGCGGAGGTCCGACATCTTATCAGGAAGGAAATAATCCTTGAATGGCGCAACAGGCATGCCCTAAACGGCATCCTGCTATACCTGGTCAGCACGATATTCATATGTTACCTGGCCGTCATCAGCCGGCAACATAATATTTCCCCAGGCACATGGAATGCATTGTTCTGGATCATTATGTTGTTCTCGGCAGTGAACGCGGTGGCGAAAAGTTTCATCCAGGTTGCACCAGGAAGGATGCTATATTATTACACCCTGGCCGGCCCCGAGGCCATCATCATTTCGAAGATATTGTATAATTCCGTATTGCTGGCTGCGATCGGGCTGATCGGCGCCCTATTTTACGGGATTGTGCTGGGGAACCCGGTATCTGATCCCGGCTTGTTCATCCTGGTCATTATTCTGGGCGGCTCGGGACTGGCATCGGTGCTCACCATGGTTTCCGGGATTGCCTCAAAGGCCAGCCACAGCACAATGTTGATGGCCATTCTAAGCTTTCCCGTCTTGGTGCCACTCCTGCTTCTGATCATTAAGACCACCGGGCACGCCATTGATGGCCTGGGATTTCCGATTGCCTTCGATGAACTGGCAGGCCTGGCTGCATTAAATTTATCTGCCCTGGCCATGTCGTGGATATTGTTCCCATATTTGTGGAAAAATTAATATGATCATGAGGATCGCCTGGTGGAAGTGGTTGGGCATGGTACTTATTTATTATACCATCATCGCGGGATTTCTGATCCCGGTCCCCCGCATTCCCATTGTTCACGAAAGTGTAAGGAACCAGTTCTTTCATGTATCGATGTGGTTTGCCATGATGACGATGCTTACCACTTCTCTGATATTATCGGTCCGGTATCTAAAATCCGGCAAGGCACGGCACGACATCATCGCTTCCGAATTCGCGAACATGGGTATCGTTTTCGGGGTATTGGGAATCTGCACCGGAAGCGTGTGGGCCAGGTTTACCTGGGGGGCATGGTGGATCAGCGATCCCAAGTTAAATGGCGCGGCGATCTGCATGCTGATCTATTTTGCCTACGTTATCCTGCGGGGGTCGATAGAAGACAGACAGCTCCGTGCCAGGATCAGCGCTGTTTATAACATCTTTGCATGGTCAACGCTTATCCCGTTGCTGGTGATCCTGCCCAGGATGACCGATTCATTGCACCCGGGAAGCGGAGGGAATCCGGGTTTCAACGTTTACGACCTTGACAATAATCTGCGGCTGGTTTTCTATCCTTCGGTAATTGCCTGGACATTACTTGGCGTTTGGATCACGGAGCTGAGAGTCAGGACCAAAACCATTGAAAATATTGAAATAGCATAAATATGATGACCAGAATCACTTTATTTCTACAAATGCTTTTACTTATTCCCGGTCTGGCTATGGCCCAGACTGCCGGTCAGGAGGTAGAGATGGCCGACCTGCTTCGTTCCAGCGGCAAGATCTATGTTGTAGTAACCGTTCTCACCATTATCATGACCGGCCTGTTGATTTATCTGGTCAGCCTCGACAGGAAACTTAGCAAACTGGAAAAAAAATTAACTGAAAAGTCACCGTCATGAAAAAGATGCATATCATCGGGATAATCATTGTTTCAGTAGCCTTAACCATCATTCTTTCCACGGCCGGTGATGCGAGCAGTTACGTCACCTTCGCCGAAGCCATGAAGATGGCCAGGGAAGGAAATAAAAAGAAAATCCATGTAGTCGGCACGCTGAAAAAAGATGATCAGGGAAATTTTACCGGCATCGAAGCCAGTCCCGACCGTTTGGCCGTCTCTTTTATCATGGTCGACAATAATAGCGAGGAACGTAAGGTTTTTTATAATGAACCTATGCCACCGGACCTTCTGAAATCGGAACAGGTAGTGATTATCGGATCATTTCGTGATGAAACATTTGTTGCGGATAAGATCCTCCTCAAGTGCCCCTCGAAATACCAGGAAGAAAAATTAAACTGAGGCCATCGGATTATGCATTTGTTTACAGGAAACCTCGGCCACCTTTTTGTTATTGTTTCATTCGTGAGTTCCCTTTTCGCCTTCTTTTCCTACACGAAATCCATTGGTTCGGTCGATGACATTAAATCCGGAAAGTGGAAAAATAACGGGCGTTTTTTTTTCATCCTGCATGGGATTGCCACTGCCGGTGTTGTATCCGTTCTTTTTTACATTATTGGAAATAATTATTTTGAATACCATTATGCCTGGAGCCATTCATCGAAATACCTGCCGGTGTATTACAAGATCGCGGCATTCTGGGAAGGGCAGGAAGGAAGTTTTCTCCTGTGGGCTCTCTGGCACGTAATCATCGGGCTGGTCCTGATCCGTTATTCCAAAACCTGGGAGGGCCCGGTTATGACCATATTCTGCCTGGTCCAGGCTTTCCTGATTTCGATGGTCCTCGGAATTATGATCTTTGATTACAAGATCGGAAGTTCGCCCTTCCTCCTCCTCAGGGATGTGATGGAGGACCCCATTTTCGCGATCAATCCCGAATTCCTGCCGGCCGACGGAACGGGTCTTAATCCCCTCCTTCAGAATTACTGGATGGTAATCCATCCTCCGACTTTGTTTCTTGGCTTTGCCCTTACGATCGTGCCGTTCGCCTACGCCGTCGGCTCATTATGGATGAAGCAATATGAAGGCTGGGTCAGAGCTACAATCCCATGGGCCATTATTACCACCGGCATCCTTGGGATCGGTATCCTGATGGGAGCTTACTGGGCGTATGAAACTTTGAACTTCGGCGGGTATTGGAACTGGGACCCGGTTGAGAATGCGGTTTATGTACCCTGGCTCCTCGCGGTTGCTTCCCTTCATTCCATGGTAATCTTCCATAAAAAAGGAACATCCCTCAGGCTGATCTACATCCTTGTAATAAGCACATTTGTGCTGATCCTTTATTCCACTTTTCTTACCAGGAGCGGAATATTGGGTAACACTTCCGTCCACTCTTTTACCGACCTCGGGCTGTCGGGTCAGTTGTTGGTGTATCTTTTTGTATTCACCCTGGTGGCGGTAATCCTGCTCATCATTCGGTGGAAGCAAATACCGGCCCCGGCCAGGGAGCTGTCGTCCTACTCCGGTGAATTCTGGATCATTCTTGGGATTCTCACGCTTTGTCTGGCTGGATTTCAGGTGATCATTCCAACATCGATCCCGGTTTACAGCGCCATTTTAAAGTTTTTCGGTATGGAAAGCGGCATCGCTCCTCCTGCCGACCAGATCCAGTTCTATTCCAGGTTCCAAATCTGGTTTGCCGCCGCCTTGCTGATCCTGTCAGGCACTGCCCAATCGTTCTGGTGGAAAAGGATCAATAGCAAAAACCTGTTCAGCGAGATTTCGATACCGGTTACCATTGCCCTGGTGGCAGCGATAGTCATGATGGTGATTTTCCGGATCAGCTCCGTACCCTACATTCTGCTCCTAACTGCCGGGCTATACGCAGCCGTATCGAACGGAATCATTCTTATCAAAGCCGCAGGAAAGAAATTTTCCTTTTCCGGCGGGACCCTTGCTCATATCGGGCTGGCTTTTATGATCATTGGAATCCTGACATCATCGGGCTATTCCTTCGTGATTTCCCAGAACACCACCGGGATGATGTACAGCAAGAGCTTTCCCGATGAGATCAACAAGGAGAACCTGTTATTATTTTTAAATGAGCCCAGGCAAATGGGAAAATATCAATTGACCTACGAGGGTAAGAAAGTGAAGGCGAAGGGAGTGAAAGGGTATATAGCCAGGAATTCCGTTGCGTCAACTTCCGATCCCCGCCGTGTAATCGCGAAGGTGGATATCCTTGAAGGCAAGGAAGTAAAAGTCCGGAAAGGCGACACTCTCGAAATCAATCCCGAGAACACTTATTACTCGGTATATTATGAGAGCGACGACGGGCTGAACTTCAGGCTTTATCCCAGGCTCCAGGAAAATCCCAACATGGGCAACGTGGTATCCCCCTCCATTAGGAAGACGGTATTACAGGATATTTATACACATGTTACGGTCGTTGCGAACGAAGAGCGCGTATGGTCGGAACCTTATCTCGAGGAAGTTGAAGTAGGCAGTAGCTTTCATATCAAGGATCATGTTGCAGAATTTACAGGGATGGAGAGGATGGAAGAAGTGGAGGGTACAGAGCTTGGAGAAAATGATGTTGCCGTGAAAGCCAGGGTCAGGATTCTGGGCCATCAGACAGATTTCTATGTCGAGCCGGTTTATTTGATAAAGGGCAATAACGCGGGACAGATTCCGGCTGAGAACCTGGACTTCGGCGTAAAGATCGGCATCGACAAAATTACGCCCGCCAGCAATTCCTTTACCTTCAGCATCAGCACATCAGATAAAGATTATATCATTCTCAAGGCCGTCGTAAAACCTCTCATCAACATCCTCTGGCTCGGAACCCTGATCCTGGTGGCGGGTGTGGCGGTTGCACTGGCGAGAAGGCTCATGGAATTCAGGAAGTAAATAAATTATATTTTATGAACCTGGCATTTATTGGCCCCGGCAACCTGGCATGGCACCTGGCCCCGGAGCTCGAGAACTCGGGACACAGCGTGAAAATAATTTCCGGCAGGAGCAAGAAGAACCTTCAACTGCTTGCCGAACGGCTGTATGACCCCGTGATTAAGGAAGACCTTGATTTTTCACAGGAAAACATCCAAATGGTATTTCTGACCACTCCCGACTCCGCCATCAAGGATGTGGTTTCTGAGATCATATTACCCGATGATTGTGTCCTGGTTCATTGTTCCGCCTCCCTTTCCCTGGATGTCCTCGAGCCTGCAGCCTGCCCTGCGACCGGGGTCTTCTACCTTCTTCAGACTTTCACCAGAGGGTATAAGATCGATTTCAGCCAGGTCCCCGTTTTGCTGGAATCCAGTTCGGAAGAAACCGGGAATATACTGGCGAAAATCGCGAAGGGGGTGAGTAAGGACGTTTACTTCATCGACAGCGATCTGCGAAGAAAACTCCATCTGGCAGCGACGTTCGCTTGCAATTTCAATAACCACATGCTCACCATAGCCCGGGACCTGGTCGACGAGTATGAGCTCGATTTCGACCTCCTCTGGCCGATCCTGAAAACCACAATCCAAAAGGCCATGGAATTAGGGCCAGAAAATGCCCAGACAGGTCCGGCTGTACGGTGTGATTACGACACGATGGATGCGCATATGGAACTGCTGAAAAAAGACCCGGAGTTGGAAGAAATTTATAGCGTCATATCAAAACATATTATAAAGCGACACCATAACGGGGACAATTAAATTTTTCAAGCGCCAATTCCCAAGTTCCAAATTCCAAAACACAAATTCCAAAACACAAATTCCAAAATTCAAGTTACAAAGTCTGAATATATATAGTTCACTGGACAGCTAAGGGAATTTGGAGCTTGTGCCGTGAGGCATACCTAAGGCAGAACTTGGAGTTTATGATGTTCGATTTGTGATGTGCGATGTGCGATGTGCGATTTAGAAGAGATGCCAGGAACCCAATAAATGGAAATAATTCAGATACCTACAGCCTCCACCGATTTTACTTCCGGAACCATCATCTTGAGCAGATTCTCGATACCAGCCTTGAGCGTAAGCATGGAGGAAGGACAGCCGTTGCAGGAGCCCTGAAGATAGACCTTCACAATTCCATCTTTGAAGGACTGGTACTGGATTGCGCCTCCATCCATTTCAACCGCCGGTTTGATATATTCTTCCAGGATGGCAATGATCTTCATGTCGATTTCCGTTTGTGCGGCATCGGGCGTTCCCTGATCCGAGCCGTTTTCCGACAATACGGACTTGCCCGATTCAAGGTATTTCTGGATATGGTCCTTAAGTTTCCCGGTGATTTCTTCCCAGGGAATGTCAGGAGATTTGGTGACCGTAACGAAATTATTCATGTAGAACACCCTTTTGACAAAATCATACCCGAACAGTTCCCCGGCTAACGGGGCATTTTTCGCGCTTTCCTGGTCGGGGAAATCATAACTCTCCCCTTCCGGAACCAGAAGGTAATTGGCCACGAATTTCAGGGAATTGGGATTGGGATTGGATTCTAAATATAAATTGGTCAATTGATTCATATTGAATATTTATAAAGAATAACAAATATATGATTTAATAGTTTCACCAACTTGTTAAACATCTCTGAAGGGACAATCTAATGGTGAAAATAACAAAAATAATGGGGCAAGTTACATTTTGTAAGTTACATTTTGTAAGTTACCTATTGTAAGTTATCTTTATGATTAAATCCTGGGACATGAAAAACAGAAAGCCGGAGAACCCTTTCCCCATCACGACCTATCTGGGCAGTGAATATTTTTGCAATCGGGAGGAAGAAACGGCAAAACTTATCGGAAATATGCAAAATGGCAGTTCAACCACACTCATTGCGGTCAGGCGAATGGGGAAGACAGGGCTTTTACATCATACCTTGTCACACCTTCCCAACGGCTGGTTAGGCATTTATACCGATATTCTCGAATCGGAAAATCTGAACCAGTTTTTGAGTCTGCTTGCAACATCGGTAATCAATGCAAATCCGGGAAAGAGGAACTTGGGGAAAAAATTGGGCGAATTTATCAAGTCATTGCGACCACAGATCAGTTTTGATACCCTTACCGGAATTCCACAGGTTTCGTTCGACATCAGGCCGAATGAAATCCCGACGAATATCGGCCATGTATTTCAATACCTGGAAAAACAGGATTTTAAAACAATTGTTGCGATTGACGAATTCCAGCAAATCTTAAATTATCCGGAGAAAAACACGGAGGCGTGGCTGCGTTCACGGATTCAGCAACTGAAAAATGTAGTATTTATATTTTCCGGAAGTCAGCAGCATCTGATGACAGAAATTTTTAACTCACCGAAACGTCCTTTTTTCAGAAGTACGCTGATGATCAAACTCGAGAAACTGGATAAGACCGAATATGTTGAATTTATTGTGTCCCTGTTTCGAAGGTACGGTAAAGAAATTGACCCCGCGACCGCTGAAGAAATCCTGGAATGGTCGAACAACCATACATATTATGTCCAGCAGGTTTGTAACAGGGTATTCGCAGCTACCCCCGAGAAGGCGAAAGCGAAAAACTGGCAAATGCAGGCATATATGCTGCTAAAAGAACAAGAGACGGTTTTTTTCAATTATCGCAACATGCTCACCAATTCCCAATGGCGTCTGTTAAAAGCCATTGCCCATGAAGAAGTGGTTCATCAGCCCACTTCGAAAGAATTCCTAAATAAATTCCAACTGGGCACCTCAGCAACCGTACTACGTTCGTTAAAAACATTACTTGGCTATGAACTTGTTTATTTTGATTTTGATCCGGAAGGCATGAAATATTACAGTGTATACGATGTGTTTTTTCAGCGGTGGATTCAGAAAACTTAACGATTTAATGGCTCTGCTTTGCCTCCATTGAGCCGGCTGTCGACAACCACCGCCACCGTGGCATCTCCGGTAACATTCAGGACCGTCCTGCACATGTCGAGGATACGGTCGGGGGCGACAATCAATGCAAGGCCGGCTGCCGGAATTCCCGCCGATTCCAGAACGATGATGAGCATGACCATTCCCGCCCCCGGAACACCTGCCGCCCCGATCGATGCCAGGGTTGCGGTAAGCACGATCATCACCTGGCTGGCTATGGAAAGTTCCAGGCCCATGGCTTCGGCTATGAACACCGCTGCGACGCTCTGGTACAGGCAGGTGCCGTCCATATTGATGGTGGCTCCAAGGGGGAGCACAAAACTCGATACTTCTTCCGAAACGCCAAGATTTTTCTGGACGCACTCCATGTTCACGGGAAGTGTGGCGGCACTTGAGCTGGTGCTGAAGGCCAGAAGCTGGGCTTCCCGAATGCCCCGCAGAAAGATGGCAAAACTTTTCTTTGCCAGGAATTTCAGAAGAGAAAAATAAACTATGCCTGCATGAACAACGAGGCCAAGAATGATGGTAAAGCCATATAACATCAGCGCGGAAAGGATTTCCCACGCTTTGGAGGGATTGTCTCCCGCGATCTCCACGATCAACGAGGCGATCAGGGCAAATACCCCGAATGGAGCCAACATCATTATGAAATGAATGATGGCAAGAATCACATCGTTCACGCCGTCGAAAAATGCGATCACAGGTTTACTTTTCCCCGGGGGGATCTTCAGCAGGGCGATACCGAACAGGATAGCAAAAAATACAATCTGCAGCATGTTGGCGT
The DNA here is from genome assembly GCA_035292565.1 of Cyclobacteriaceae bacterium. Lineage (GTDB taxonomy): Bacteria > Bacteroidota > Bacteroidia > Cytophagales > Cyclobacteriaceae > DATDPY01. The sequence goes on from DATDPY010000253.1 coordinate 8,433, forward strand.
TATCGGCTGCAGAACCGAAAATATTTACCGGCACGATCTTAACCAACGAATCGAGGGGCCCCTGTTCAAGAACTTGCCGGGCAACACCGGTGGTTTGATTGACTTCCCCTGAATACAAATCCAGGATTTCCTGCCGGGTATCGAGAGTGATCAGCCTGCCCGGGTTGATCAGGTTGGCCAGCACCAGTCCGATGGTTGCGGCAAAAATTGTTGTGGTTATGAAAAGCAGGATGGTTCTTCCCCCGATCTTCGATAACTTGGTAATGTCGCCAAGGTTCGTTACTCCAACGATCAGGGAGGCGAAGATCAGCGGCATCGCGATCAGTTTGAGGAGGTTCACGAAGATCGTGCCGGCGGGTTTGATATAATTGACCGTGAATACGACGGGGATTTTCAGAAAAATGCAGAGCAGACCGAAAATAATTCCAGCTGCCAGGCCAAGCATGATCCTTGTGTGCAAAGGTAATTTTTTCATGGATTCAGCCGGGTGGTGCGGGCAATGAAGAGGAAATCGGTTATGACCAGGGCGGCCATGGCTTCTACGATCGGGACCGCGCGGGGAACAACGCACGGGTCATGCCGTCCTTTTCCCCCGACAACGGTTTTATTGCCCTTGTCGTCAACCGTTTCCTGTTCTTTCATGATGGTGGCCACGGGTTTGAAGGCCACGCTGAAATAAATGTCCTGCCCGTTGGAAATGCCTCCCTGTATCCCGCCTGAATGGTTCGTCCTCGTGATAATCTTTTCTCCATCCTTATCGAAAATGTCATTATGCTCCGATCCGTTCAGTTTCACGCCTTCAAAACCACTGCCATATTCAAAGCCTTTCACCGCATTGATGCTCAGCATGGCGCTTCCGAGAGTAGCGTGAAGTTTATCGAATACGGGTTCTCCAAGGCCTGGCCGGACCCCCCGGATCACGCAGGTAACGACTCCGCCAACCGTATCCTGTTTTTTGCGAGTTTCATCGATAAGCCGGATCATCTTGTCGGCCATAACCTGGTCGGGGCAGCGGATAATATTATTTTCTATGGTATCCAGGTCAAGGTCGGAATAGGTTTTGTCCAACTTCAGTATTCCAACCTGTGAAACGTATGCTTTGATGTCGATTTTTTCCTGCCTGAGGATTAGTTTCGCAATTGCGCCGGCCGCTACTCTGGCCGCAGTTTCCCTGGCAGAACTCCGCCCCCCGCCCCGGTAATCCCTGATCCCGTATTTTTCCTGGTAGGTATAATCAGCATGAGAAGGCCTGAACTTATCGGCGAGGTGGGAGTAATCCTTGCTCTTCTGGTCTTCATTGCGGATGAGAATCGTAAGCGGTGCGCCTGTGGTTGTTCCCTCAAACATACCTGAAATGATCTCGGGAATGTCATCTTCTCTTCGTTGTGTGGTTATCCTTGACTGCCCCGGCCTCCTTCGGTCCATTTCAGCCTGCAAGAAGTCCATGTCAACCTGCAGCCCTGAAGGGCAGCCATCAATGGTGACGCCAATGGCCGGGCCATGAGATTCCCCAAAAGTGGTAATCCGGAAGATCCTCCCAAAACTGTTCCCCATGATTATTTTTTAAAAATAATATAAATCGATACGCCCAGCATGATGACAACGAACAGGTTTACAGCATATCTAACCCACTGATGTCCCCGAAGGCTGGCCAGCTCGTTGCTCTCGATCTCGATCTGGTCATAAAATGATCCCACATCGTTCGCACTGATTTGCTCATTTTTTTTGCTCTCACCGGTAACAATAACCATAATTTCCGACCGCAGCGTATCATACTGTTTTTTTCCGGTATTAAAAAATATCCAAGTAAAATAATTTCCCAGATTAAACGTGCCGGGTTCGTTGGGAATCATATAATAGCTGAAGGATTTGGTCCCGGATACCCTATCACCCGACCGGTTAATATTTTGTCTGACATTGGGAGGATATATTTCGAATATATTTCCCGTTCCGGTGGAAGGTTCGCCGATGGCTGCAATATTTCCTTCGCCCTGGATGGTGAACTCATAATTAAAGCTCTGGCCGGTAGCCAGTGTGGTAGATTCAATTTTCTCAGACAGCCTGTAATTCCCGATAGCCACTGCATCGCGGGAAGGAAAGGGAGGAAGCTGTCTGACGATCACCGCTTTGGGCTTGGTGTAAAATGTCTTATAATCCTCGAGCCTGTTCCTCCCGAAAAAAGAAGGATTCCTTGCGACCTTGTATTTGATCATTTTAAACGGCACCGGAGGGAACCGGATCGTGTCGGCATTCAAGGGGTAGTAAGCAGCTTCATAAATCTTATACCTTGAGTAAGGCTGTCCGTTAACCGTGACCCTCTCAGGGGCTATATTTTCTATATTGAAATTTTCCTCCCAGCAATTTGCCGGTTTTATTTTTTTCAGTATCTCCCCGAGCTGTCTGGCCGGGTCATAGAATTGCATAGGCGCCTTGTTATTTTCAGCAATATAGAATGCAAGGATGAGCGTGAACCCTTCCCCGACATAAACCTGATCCTTGTCGGTGGTGAGGGCAAGGAAAGCATCTTCCTTTATATCCAAAAATTCCTGGGGCCTCTGCTGGTCACCCAGGAGATCTTCGAAAGGGTTGGCGTCGAAGGGATCGAAAGGGTTTCTCTGTTGTACGGGGGCCCCAACCTTAATCGTAATCCCGGGAGAACTGATATCCTGGTCGTTCACCTTCATCGTAAAGGGCTCCAGCGAAAATTCTCCCTGGGTTTCGGCAAAGTAGTTTTGCGTGATGCTCTGGCTCGAGCTTATTTTCCCATTGATGATGTTCGTCGAGGACGAGCTCGAGGTTCCCCGCTTATAGAATCCCCTGATCTCCGGGAAGGTCCCGTAGCTTTTCAGGTTTCCGTTCTCAACGATTATGGTGATCGTGAACGGCTGGTTGATGCCAATCTGGCCCTGGCCCAGGTCAATCCGGATTTCCTGTGCCCTGGCGGCGGCGGTCAGGCAGAAAGCCAGCATTAAAGTAACCAGGATTCTGATCAGTCTCGATGGCCTGTTATACGATGTTTGCATATCCTTCCGGCAAAAATAAATTTATTATTGGTTGTTTGACGCAGAATAAGGATTTTTAACAACTTTTAAACGCCACAATACCCTGCGACTGTATCCCTTTCAGTCAAAAACTTCAGTGAGCACTTTTAAGGATTTAAACGAATCCTCTATCCCAAGATGATCGATGAGGAAGCCCGTGATAAGTTCCAGGATATCAAGCCGGTCTTTTTTTCCGATCCTGATCCGATCCGATCCATAAGGTTCGTGGAGCAGGTCATGAAGCAGTTTCGTATCGTGAAAAGCCGACCGGTTGTTTCTCCGGTTACCTGCACGGAGGTTTTCGAGAGTGACCGGTTCGAGCCCGATATATTTCAGGTAATGAAGCAAAAACTGGACATGGAAATTCTGGTATTCACGCCTCAGGGCGTCATATTCCGTGAAAGAGGAAATGATAAAATGATATAGTTCCGGGTTTGAGGATTCTTCCCTAAGGGTCTTCAGCAGCATTTCGGAGAGGAAAAGGGCGACGGTTGATTTGCGGATATTAAAGGGCAGGTCCCTGTAGGGATGGCTGATCCTGATCTCGGAGACTCTGTTGATCTTCCCGTAGTAATTATGGTAAACAACCATATCGAGCTGGGTCATCGGCTGAAAAAGGGCAACGGTGTATTTAGGCTTTGCCGACCTGACGTTGTTTACAATGTAGGTTTGCAGACCGTATTGTTCCGTATAGATCTTTGTAATCACCGAGCTTTCGGAGTAACGGATATAATTCAGGACAATTCCTCTTGTTTTGATCTGCATGTACCTGAAAATAATTTCCCGGCAGGATCATGTTGCCGGTTTCTTCACAACGATTGTGAAACGAAATTAGATTAAAACTTTTATTCGCGTTTTTGTTTCTTAAGGCGATTTAAAGATAACTACCGGATGATGGCCAGCTTTCCCACAAAATGATTTTCCCCGTCAGGCGTGGCGCTGAAAACTATGTAAACCCCGGTGGAAACCTTGCTGCCTGATAAGCCCAGGGTATTCCACGATGCCGTCCCTCCCATCGATTGAGTCTCAAAAACCAGGTTTCCATTCACATCGGTGATCTTTAGTATTGAGCCGAATGCAAGGCCTTCTATGCCAATCATGCCGGTGAATCCCGGGGGAACCGGGTTGGGGAAGATCCTTACATCGCCGGTTTCTTCTGCCGCTGTCGTGGCTGTTCCTCGATAGGAGATCAATCCTTTTGCAGTACAGAAAAAAACTTCTCCAGTTTCTTCATGGATGCCGATATCCAGGATCTCATCCGACAGCATTGGGCTGTTCCCGGCAGTGAAATCGTGTATTAATCTGCTGCCGTCTTCGTTGAATAGCCAGGCCCCTTTCCTGGTCCCGATCCACTTATTGTTTGCCCCATCCACTGCAAGACAGGTAATATATTCACCTCTCAGCAGGAACCTGTTGTCAAAAACGGGTGTAACAGCATTTAGTTCCGGATCATCAAGGGCATCAGCCGGGTAGGGAAAATAGGCAACACCCTTGTCGGTGGCAACCCACATCATCCCGTCTCTATCCAGGGCGAGGTCGTTCACCTGGCTGCCCGGCAGGCCTCCCTCATTTTTCGTTGTCGTTATTTTTCCGGATTCGCCTGTTATCTCATTCAGGATGACTATTCCCCCTCCCTGACCAATGCCCGTCCTCATCCAGATCTTGTCCATGCCCGGTTTCAGCAATTGCACGAAAGGAAAAATTCCGGATAAGGGCAGCGCAATGGAATTCCAGCCGCCGGATGAAGAAAGGGTGATCAGAGGTTCAGGAGCATTATGATTAGCCATATAGGTCTTTCCATCCTGCCCGATATATACTGAAGAGATCAGGGTATTCCTTTCAGGGGGATTGGAATTGAACATGAGCGATCCGGGTGAATTTTCATCAATTACGGTGAACACATCCTGGCCATCCCAGGTAACCAGCCCATACCCGTAGGACGCGAAGACTGTAATTCCCGATTTATTATTATAATCTACGTCGACAAGATCCAAAACAGGGGGCCCGGGCAATTGATTTGTTGCAGGAGAATTATTGTAGTTCTTCCATTTGCCCTGGCGGAAGACCGAAAACCCCATGTCATTTCTCAATGGCAACCCCGAGCCCGACATCCCGGCAGGAAGTGCGACAATGCTGTTATTGATGTATTTAACCGAGCTGACCTCGCTGAAAAAAGGACCTTCGGGATACATGCTTTGAAAGTCGCCGTTGACACCGGAGATCAGCCCGTTCATTCCGTCAGCAATCCACGTAATCCCTTCCTGGTCGGTAATACCGAATTGAGGCTGCTGTATGAGCGGGTGGTTGAGTTCCGTGGAAAAATAATTTATATCGAGCAATTCAATTCCCGCATCCGTCACAACGGAAGTTACATTCCACGAAGAAGAAACTGTCAGTATCTTCTCTGTTCCATAATCTTTGATCATCTCCCAGGTCTGACTTGGATATAAATAAAGGTACCTGTCATCAAGGGCTGCCAGGATTCCGTTCCCGGCGAGCGCCAGACGGGAAGCCGGTAATTGGGGAAGGCCGTCCTGTTCACGGAATCTTTTCCACTGATGATAATCCGCCAGATTTATGCCCGGGTTCATGGCTCCTGCGATCACTCCTTCTTCAGTTCCGGCAAAAATGGTGTCATTGAAAATGACCAGGGAATTTACCGGCACGGGGTTGCCTGAATTTCCGAGGCCGGTCCAGGTCTCAAATATTTCGTTTTGTTCAATATCCATGACGACGATCCCGTTCGCGATAGCCAGGTAAGCCTTGCTGCCGGAAATCAGGATATCATTGATCACTCCTGCAAAAACTGATTCCTTAAGCCCGGCAAAATTAAGAATTGAATTTCCCCGGATGATATCTACATTTCCGTTATCGTAACCAAATACGACAGTTTCATTGCCGTCGTAGGCTGCCGAAGTTATGACCACATCGCTCAGTCCGTTTACGCGGGAAAGCACCCCAAGGCTGTTATCGGACCTGTCGAAATAAAACAACCCGTTTCCCGCAATGCAATAAATTTTTTCGCCTGCAATTAAAATTCGATTTGCCCTGTTGTAAGCAATATGAGTCCTCCAGGTGCCGAGCGGGATAAATTCCTGGGCCCGGGAGATAATCCCGAAAGAAGCGAACAAAATCGCTAATAGGATACGGCTAAACCTGGTCAATCTACGCTGTATTATATTATTATAAAGATAATTGGTTTGGCAGGCAAAGTTCCGGCAGATTTCGCTGAATTTCGATGAAAAAAACAAATTATTCGGTTTAATTCCGTGGCCACAGAGGTTCGTCAGGACTTTATATTGCGATAAACGGATTTAACCGTAATTATTGCCCGATTTTCGTTTATTTTGTTGTTGACAAATAAACTGTTTCATGGCCGAAAGCGATATCAATTTTCAATACATTCAAAACTATTCCAAGCGGTTTGCAGAAGCAATTTCGGAAGGATTCTTCAGGGATAAAACCAACATTACGGGGAAGGACGTCCTGGACATTACCGGTATCAGGCAGGTGAATCTCCTGGTCATCCGGAATATTTATATTACCTGGCAGAATGAAATCGAAACTGTAAAAAGCCCATATTTTAATTACCGTGCGCCCGATGTGATTGAAGCCCAGTTGCGGTACGGAAATGCGCTTTCGAACAATATCCTTATCGGCCGGAAGGATTTCGAACCTCTGCTCGCAAAAGGAACCGAGCAATCGCTTTTGCTGATCCTTTCACCCTATGAATTTTTTATATCCCTTTTCAATTCGTATAAAAAGGAATTCATTTCGATCGATGATCTGAAAAAGGACCGGAAATATTTAAAGGTCAACACGAAGCTTTACGATTCTTTCCTCCGGAGAATGGATGAACAACAGACCGGTTCAGGGGCCCCCGGATCCATCATCGGGATTTTTAACCAGGTTTGTGAAAAGTCAAACGAAAGCCCTGACGATCCCGATCAGTTTATTTCCGTTTTTTCAAAAGTGACTCCCTTTGATATGAAGATGGCTTACAGGGAGAGAGAAGCTGCATCGCCCGGCCCTGAAAAGGCAAGGACGGCTCACGAAGTGATCAGTGCCGTTATCTCCGCGGATAAAAAGACCCTCCTTGATGAATACCAGGATAACCGGGCCACTACGATTGCCGATTTCCTCCAACGTAAAACCATCGAAAGTATCAGGAAAAGCATCACCATTAATCAGAAATTCATGTTCGTCAGGGAACTTTTCAATGAAAATGAGGAATCGTTCACTAAAACCATAAACGAGCTCGACGGCATTGACAATTTCCGGGATGCAGAAAAGTACCTCGATGATCATTTTTTCCGCAATAACAACTGGCCGAAGGAAAGTGCCGCGGTTAACGAATTCATTGAAGTTTTGCAGAAAAAATTCTCTTAACTGGTTACTGGTTGCTGGTTCCTGGTTTCTGGTTCCTGGTTTCTGGTTCCTGAAAATCACAAAGAATCCTTGCTTATATACGGAATTCGGGTAAATCAATATGTTGAAAAAAATGTTACAGATAAAATATACAATTATTCGTCCGAATCCCGGAATCGATTCCAGTTTCTTTTGACGTATTGGATGAATTTATTGATTTTTTTTCCGAGAATATCATATTCTAAAATTATTTCAGTAATTGGCTTGTTTGCGAAATGAGTTTCTGAAAGCATGGAAAGGTGGAAAGTTGTTTCATCACAAGAACTCTGTGCGAATGTCAGGAACCTGATAAAATCGTCCTTATATTTTTTCCGGCCATATCCTTCCACAATGTTCGCTGTTATGCTTTTACTTGACCGTCGCACCTGACTGCCCTGTTCATACATCTCAAATTTAGGCAGGGTCATACTTAAATGATGAACTTTAATCGCCAATACATAGGAAGTTTTATAAATATCGAGGTCTTTGTAATTTTTCATAGCTGGTTATTTAAAAGAAACAATAACTTTAAATATACAATTAAAAACGATTAGTTATTCCCATAAGCTTAAAGGCAGCACACCTCATATTTAACTTTCCCCGAATTCATTTTCAATACGAAATATATTAACATTTACCGAAAAACCAGGAACC
>DATDPY010000254.1:0-13743 GCA_035292565.1 Cyclobacteriaceae bacterium
CAACCTGTGCGGGATATGATCATTGTATACCTAAACAGGCTTTCAGATTATTTATTTGTCATGGCCAGGTCGGCAGCGCAAAAACTTGGTGCAGAAGAAGTATTATGGAGATCCCGGAAGGTAGGCTGAATTGGATTTCGGGTGAATAATGGTTAGTTTTGATCCTATCGAATTAATTTTTCAAAATGTTAGAAACTCTGCAATTAAAAGTCAGGAAAGTTGAGCACAGCCGGGTACATGAAGTGGATTTCAGCGAGATACCCTTTGGAAAGATCTATTCGGATCATATGGTTGTCGCAGATTATGCGGGCAAGGAATGGAAAAATTTTTTAATCCTTCCCTATGATCACCTGAAACTGATGCCCGGAACGAGCGGTTTGCATTATGGACAATCAATTTTCGAAGGATTAAAAGGCTACAAAAACCAGTCCGGCGATATTCTGGTATTCAGGCCGTATGAGAATTTGAAAAGGATGAATATATCCGCTAAAAGAATGTGCATGCCGGAGATTCCAGAGGAAATATTCATTGGAGGAATTAAGGAATTATTGAACATCGACAGAAATTGGGTGCCGCCCAGTAAAGAAATTTCGCTATACATAAGGCCGTTGATGTTTGCAACGGATGAATATATAGGAATAAAAACTTCCGAATCTTATAAATTCCTGATCATGACCCTGCCGGTGGGGGCTTATTACAGCACTTCGGTTAAAGTAAAGGTCGAAACAGAATATGCACGGGCATGCGCAGGCGGGACGGGATTTGCGAAGGCGGCAGGAAATTATGCCGGATCCCTTTTCCCTGCAAAATTAGCCCAGGAACAGGGATATCACCAGCTGGTCTGGACGGATGCAAAGGAGCATAAGTATATCGAGGAAGCAGGAACCATGAACCTGATGTTTGTGATCGATAATGTGCTGGTAACTCCTGAGACACGCGATACGATCCTTAAAGGCATTACGCGTGATAGTGTTATGACCATCGCCAGGGACTGGGGAATGAAGGTTGAGGAGCGGAGGATACAGGTCGATGAGGTAATCGAAGGGATTAAGAATCATACCTTAACCGAGGCCTTTGGAACCGGAACGGCCGCCACGATCGCCCCCATAGAGCTTATCAGCTATAAGGGTGTCGATTATCAATTGCCCGGCGAACAGGCCAGGATTTTTTCTAAAAAATTATTTGATTACCTGGAAAATTATAAAAGAGGCCGCGTAGAAGATAAGTTCAAATGGATGTTCAGGGTTTGAGGATTCCCTCGTCAACAGCAGGGCATTGACTATACATAACGTCCGAATTGAAGCCTTTGAATAACAGCAATTTATACTGTATTATTAATGTCGTCGTGCATAAAAGTACGGGAAGATGAATTACAGGTTATTCCTGTATTTTACCATATTTATTTATTCTAATCTGGTTTCAACGGCACAAGAGTTATGCCTGCGCCTCGACCGGCCGGGTTTCCGGAGGGACATCACTTATTTCAAAGGCGATGAAATTGTTTTCAGGATGAAATGGGAAAGTTTCAACCGCCACGATAAGATTATAGGGTTCAGCGATTCAAGCATCCTTTTTTATTCTTATGACGTTCCAGTGAAGGACATAGCCTTTGTCAGGACTGAGCATAATAACGGATTATTATCCCCTTCGAATGGGCCAAAGTTAATACTTGCCGGATTTGCATTGCCGGTTATCGATATCCTCAATTATTCGGCCTTGCAGGGGAACAATTTCCAGGCAGACGAGGGGCTCCTTATCGTATCCGGTTCGCTTATCGCAGCAGGCCTTTTCTGGACATCGCTGAGATATCATCAATTCAGGCCTGGAAATACCAGGAAGATCCGGATCGCCAGCTACTAATCGTACCATTCCAGATTGAAGGGATATGGGAAAATCCCTCGGGAAACATATATATTTGTAAACCAAAAATCAGAGCAACATGACTGGCGAGCAATTGAAAGATTTAAAGGCGAGAGTAACTGCCTTGAGGGGGTATCTTTGACTATGACGAAAAATTAAAAAGCATCCGCGAAGAAGAAGAGCTTACCGTTCAGTCCGGGTTTTGGGATAATCCGAAGGAAGCCGAAAAGATCCTCAGGGAAATAAAATCCAGGAAAGTCTGGACAGGGCATTTCGACAAAGTAAATTCAATGTTCCAGGACCTTGAAACCCTGTTCGAGTTCTATATCGACGGGGAAGTTGGGGATGAGGAGATTGAAAAGGAATACCAGGCGGCCAGGGATGAGATCGAAGCCCTCGAGTTCAAAAAGATGCTGAGCCATGAAGAAGACCAGCTTGGGGCCATAATTGAAATCAATCCCGGGGCAGGAGGAACCGAATCACAGGATTGGGCTGAAATGCTCATGAGGATGTATATCATGTGGGGAGAAAAGCATCATTATAACGTTCGCGAGATTTATTACCAGGCCGGGGATACGGCCGGGATTAAATCCGCTTCGCTGGAGTTCGACGGAGAATTCGCCTATGGTTACCTGAAATCCGAGATCGGTGTACACAGGCTGGTGCGGATATCGCCCTTCGATTCAAACGCCAGGCGGCATACATCGTTCGCATCGGTATTTGCCTACCCGATCATCGATGAGACGATCAATATCGAGATCAACCCGGCCGAGATCACCTGGGAAACTTTCAGGGCCGGGGGAAAGGGGGGCCAGAATGTGAATAAGGTCGAAACCGCCGTAAGGCTGCGGCATGCATCATCAGGCCTGGTGGTAGAGTGCCAGCAACAACGGTCGCAGCTACAGAACAAAGAAAAAGCCCTGCAAATGCTTAAATCGAAACTTTATCAGATAGAACTGGATAAGCGGACGGCGCAGAGAGCGGAACTGGAAAGCAAAAAAATGAGGATAAATTTCGGCTCCCAGATACGAAATTATGTATTGCATCCTTATAAACTCGTCAAGGACAACCGGACGAGCCATGAGCGAACGGATGTACAAAATGTCCTGAACGGAGACATCGATGATTTTATCAAGACCTACCTGATGAGCCAGTAATTATTTCCGGAAGAGCATTTGCAGCCCGCGATCGACCAATTCATTGATATCTTTCGAAATACGAAGGAAGTATATTCCAGCCAGCATAACGCCGCCAACAATCGACGATTTTAACACCAGGTTAACGAGGAGTTGCCCGGGCAGCGGGATATAGTATGCAATGAGATAGGCCCCGGCCCCCACGAAAGATATGTACAGGTAAGAAAAATTGTAAGGCTGGATCCCGTAGGCGCTGCGCAGGTAAATATATTTTATCAGGTTGAATATAAAAACAGACATCAGCGATCCTGCCGCGGCGCCAATTATTCCATAAATGGGTATCAGAACCAGGTCGGCTGTAACCAGGATTCCCAGAAAAATTACGATGAATATGGCGCTGTATTTATACTTTGGAGAATTTATGATGAGTTGGGAACTTAATCCGGCCAGCATGTGGATCAGGTTTCCAAGACCGATCAGGAATATGACGTATTTTCCAGACTGATAGGATTCCGGAAGGATCCGGAAAACATTATCGATATTTACCCAGAGGAGGAGGAATAAGCCAAGCCCCGCAATGTACTGATTCAGGCAGCTTTTAGACTGGATCTCCTTCAATGTAGGCAAATCATTTTTATTGAATGCTTCGGAAATATAAGTTGAGGCGATCCGGTAAAGCGCCCTGGACGGCATCATGACCAGGGTGCCGTATGTAAATGTGATAGCATAGATCCCTGTAAGACCGGGATCATAGTAATAATTAATGATGATGGAATCGATCTGGGTTATTGCCATAGCGTTAATACCCGTAATCAGCCCGAATCCGCTCACGGACAGAATACTGTAAATTAGTTTTCTATCGAGTGTCAGTTTTCGGGGATTGATGGAAATTTCACCCTGCATCAGCAGCACAATAAAAATAATTACAGTAGAAGCGGATAGAGCGGCTGTATACAGGAATATAAATGTGTTGAACCCGATCCAGTTAAAGACATACAATAATAAAACCGCCAGCACCAGGAATCGCTGAAAGAATTCCTTTAAGAACGATCCTAAGATGGATTTGAACAAAGCCCTTGCATAAGTATCGATCTGGTTAAATAATATTTCAAAAAAAGTGAGCGGTAATACAAGGAAAAAGTAATCTGCGAAAAGCGAAGATTTTGCCTGTTCATGGGAAATCACCCACGGTTTTATATTATAATATACCAGGGTAAAAATAGAGAAGCCTATCAAACCGGACAGGAGGACCAGGACAAAGAATCCGCCATGCCCCTTTTCCTTATTCCGGAAAAGAGGCATGAATTTTATCGTGGCCACCTGGAATCCCAGGCTTCCAAACTGCGCAAAAATCAGGGAGTAGGATGTTAAAAGTTTAAGTACGCCGTTATGGGATTCCGCCAGGAAACGGGGCATGAGAATACCTGTGGATATAAAACCGATCAGAAATCCCGCATAGATGTAAATTGTTGAATAAACAGATTGTTTCCTGATATCGCCCAAAATTGCGATGGATTAGTTCAGGACGAAAATAAACATTGGCAGATAATTTCCCGCGGATTTCGCGGATTATCATAGATAATATATATTGAGTAATATTCTTAAACCTTCATAATTATAGATTTGCGTGTGGATAAACAGCCCTTGCTATCGGTAGTAACCGTGGTTCATAATGGGGTTCGGCACATTGAAAACACCATTAAGAGTGTTATTAGTCAGACATACCCGCATATTGAATACATTATCATCGATGGAAATTCAACCGACGGAACGCAGGATATAATAAATAAATATAGGAATCAAATCAGTGAATTCATCAGCGAGCCCGACAGGGGAATTTATGACGCCATGAATAAAGGATTGAGGACCTCGCATGGCGATTATATTTTATTTCTTAATTGCGGCGACAGCATTTACAAACCCGGTACTGTCTCGGACATTCTTATAAAAGGGGATGCGGATATTTTTTACGGGGAGACCCTGTTAACCAACGGCGAGGGGAATGACCTTGGGACCAGGTCGTTGCTGACCACGAGACAATTACCGGATATGCTCAATGATAGAAGTTTTCTCAAAGGCATGGTGGTTTCCCATCAGGCATTTATTGCCCGGAGAAGCATAACACCGCTGTATGACCTCCGGTACAAGTGCAGCGCTGATATTGACTGGTGCATTACGATCCTTAAAAGAAGCACAGTAATAAAACGTTTTGACGACATTATGGTGCGCTACCTTTCTGAAGGCTATTCCACCCGTTTCCGCGGTCATTGCCTGGCTGAGCGTTTTATTATTTTTGTCAGAAAATATGGAGTGATCATGGCAATCCTCAGCCATATCTTAATTTTTTTCAGGTATTTATTTTTTATTACAAGGCGCGTGGTTTTGCGCGCAAGTCCTAATGGAGTCGAACGGTGATCATTAAAGGATGCGTGCGATCAATTAGATCCCTGCCGTTCACAGCTTTTCGTCTGCGGTGGATTGAAAAAGTTATCAAGTCAATGTATTTGGGAGGAGGGTGTGTGATATTAGATATTTGATATCAGATATTTGATATCGGATATTTTATTGTGGTCGGCAAGGAGTTTTTGGACAGCAATCAGTCAACGGACCATCAATCGGCAATCCGCACAGATTTGTGAATTGCGGCGTAATTCTGGAAAGCAAATATTTCGTTAAAGAGATAGTGATATTTTCTTACCGGAAGAAGCGATGATGGCAAAAGCCGGAACAGATCATATTTTGGAGAAAGGAAGTCGTAGATATCCCTGAAAAATGTCCTGCTGGCCAAGTGAGGTTTACCGAATTCGAACTGGATCACCAGGATCTTATCGTGGGCAATTGCATCGGAAGCTCCGCGCAGAACATTCATTTCATGGCCTTCCGTATCAATTTTAAGGAAATCGATTCTGTCGATATTATGATCTGCCATAAAATTATCGATAGTCGACATCTGCGCCCAATGACTTATGGATTTCATGCCGGACAGCCTGGTGAAGGACTCCTTGTGCATGCTGGCATGGGAACTGCCGTCCTTATCGGCATAATCGTAAAGTTCAAATTGCCCGGGCTGATCGGAAAAGCCAATGTTATGCATTTTAATATTGGCGGAACCGGGATTATCCTGCAGTTTCAAAAAATTAAGAGGGTGAGGTTCAAATGCATGTATCGCTGCACCTGGAAACCAACCGTTGCACATCCGGGTATAGGCCCCCGCATTGGCTCCGACATCGAAAATAACTTTTAGATTGATTCTTTTTGACAGGATTTTCAGAAAATAGCCCTCTCCGCTTACTCTAAAGGACTCAAAGTTAAGGATTCCCATACCCTTAAGACCCGTGATAGCTAAGGCTTTATTAATCCGGTAAAAAAAATTATGGGCGAATATCCTGAGATAGAAAATGAAAAATAATTTCTTCATTGGCTTTTTCAGCGAAATACGGGTGCTGTATGCATTATGCAAGTTATATACAAATTGTTAAAATAATTACCTTAAATTCTAAGGCCGGTAAGTTTTTTTTTCGTTGAAGCAAAATTTCTCTTATAAAATATTGTTTTGAATCTGAAATACATTTATTTTAATATGATATTAATCACATTGCCATACGGCATAATACAAGGTGCGATTTTTATATCTGAATTTCATTGATTCATCGAGGTAACCAGTTTTTTGACTTTTACAATCTATACCCATTGAAGCCGAATTATTTTTTAAATTTTAAATCTTTAACAAATGAAAACAAATGCAGATTTTTTAATCATCCTGTTCCTGCTCCCGGTTTTATTCATGTTCTCCTGTCAGGACGAAAATAAGGTCCATGAAAAGGTAAAAGGCAAGGTTTCACTCAGCCTGTTGGTTGATCCCTCAGTAACAACTGAATCCGGCAGGATGATGGCTGTTAACACAGACAGTTTCAGGATATCCGTCAAGAACGCTTCAGGGGGAGAAGTGCTCAGCTATGAGCGGTTTATGGATGTTCCGGCAGAGATCGAGATTGATACAGGGCAATACTATATTACTGCCGAATCAGTCAATTCAACTTCCGCGGCATTTGATAATCCACACTATACAGGGACAAGTGATACTTTTCATGTTGTGCCCAAGGAGGTTATCCCCGTTTCCTTAGTTTGTGCCTTAAATAACTTTATGGTATCAATACAATATTCAGATCAAGTTGTAAATAATTTTGATAGCTGGGAAACCAATGTATTCAATACTGTTGATACCCTTATATTTTCACAAGACGAAACAAAGCCTGGATACTTTGAAGTAGGACCATTGACAGTAAGGTGTACTTTGAATTATACGAAAAGTGACCTCACCCAAGGAGTTATTATAATCACCGGTAATATCTCTGAACCATTACCTAAAATTCATTATATAGTTACCATTGATGCCAGCATCAATGGTTTTATAAAACCGATAGATATTACAGTGGATGAATCAAGCGATACGATACGCATTGTATTAACTAATTTCAGTTCGGTGAATATGATCGAAGGGCTAATAGGATTATATACATTTAATGCAAATCTTCTAGATACAAGCCCATTACATAATGATGGTTACGGGGAGGGTACCATTATATATTCTGATCAACTTTTATATCATTCTGCATTGAAACTTGTCGATACTTCCGAATATCATATGTTTAATTATTTTCGAATTCCAAACAACCTTCCCGTGAATGAATATGCCGTCACCTTCTGGATTTCATTGGATTCGTTAAAGAATAATCTTTCAATCTTTGCCCTGAACAGAACTGATAACTGGATGTATTCCGATTTTTGGATTTTTATTACAGAGAATCGACTTGCCATTTTACAGAATCTGCAGGATACCAGAAGAACTGATTACATTATAAACTCCACTTATAGTGATGAATTTCTCGCATCAGCAGAATTGCAGCCTGGTATTATTTATTTCGTTGCCTGTATATATAAACAAAATGCCTTATCAATATATGTCAATGGAGAATTATATGCTGAATATGCGAATATTGACCCACACACAAATACATCAATGGAAGGAGAAATCTTTGTTGGCGTTTGTCCGTCTCCTAATTCACCATATTTAGCTTACCAGTTTATTGGTGCGATTGACGATCTTTCCATTTTTAGCCGTGGGATTAATGAAGTCGAAATACAATCATTATATTTATCCGGGCTAAATAATTGAGAACCGATTGATGATTAGAAACACCTCGCTTCCCTTTCTTTTCTACAGTCCCCTTCGCCCCCAAGCTGTAATCCTAAAACCACCTCCGAATCGCAATGCAGGTTAAACTCAGAATGATTATATGATAAAATTAATAATCCAGGGCAGGAAATATCTTTATCGTTGTCTCAGAAATTTATTTCGGGAATATTGTTCAATTATGGGATTTTGTTTAATTTATTGGGAATTTAATCACAGAATCACCCGCATGATTTTAATTTTTTAAATACCGTAAATAAATCAATTTTTTTTGCCGCATATAATTCAAATAAAAATGAAATACCTTAAATATCAATGGCCTATTATAGCTCTTGCTTTTTTATTTTTTATTTTCTCCTGCCGGGAAGATAATAATATACAGGAAATTCCCAAAGGCAAAATTTCGATCGGTCTTCAGGCTGACCCGTCGATATCCATTGCAACCGGCCGGCTTATGTCAGTGAATACCGATAGCTTCAGAGTGGCAATTTGTAATGCCGCAGGAATGGAGATTATAGCTTTTGAAGACTTCATTGAAATACAGGAGGAAATAGAGGTCGATACAGGAGAGTATTATGTTACTGCAAAATCTGACAATTCTTCTTCTGCCGCCTTTGATAACCCAATTTATTCCGGGACCAGTAATCGGTTTCATGTGAAAGCAAATGAAGTAGCCCCGGTATTCGTAAATTGTTCAATAAGTAATTTTTTGATTTCCGTCCTTTATTCCGAAAAGTTAGCAGATCATTTTAACGGTTGGGAAACGATGATTTTCAACAATTCCGATACGCTTGTTTTCGAGCAGAATGAAACTAGGGCAGGATATTTCGAGCTCACACCGGTCACCGTTCATTGCACTTTGTATTATACGAAATCCGATCTCTCTCCCGGAGTGATCGATTTATCAGGAATAATAGCGGATCCGAAGCCCAAAACCCATTATATGGTAAATATCATCAGCCCAGAGGTTAATGGTTTTTTAAATCCAATTGAGATCGTTGTGGACGAATCAGTCGACACTGTGAACATTACACTGAATGATTGTCAGGCTTTAAAAACAATGGATGGCATCCTCGCGCTATATCCATTTGATAACAATTTAATCGATGCTGGGTCAGGTCATTTCAATGGAATCGGACAAGGAACCATTTTATTCTCAGAACAATTGATGTGTAATTCAGCCCTTAAGCTTAAGGATACATCAGAATATCATATGTATAATGGCGTGCACATCCCGAACAGCCTGCCGACAGATGAATATACTGTGGCATTCTGGATGTCATTGGATACTTTGAAGAACCATCATTCAATCTTTATGCTTAATAGAACAAATAACTGGATGTATTCCGATTTCTGGATTTTTATTGCCGAAAAAAGAATTGCAGTATTACAAAACCTAAAGGATACACGACGAACCAATTATGTAATAAACTCCACTTTCAGCGGAGAATTCCTTGCATCCACTGAACTGCAATCAGATGAGACATTTTTTATTGCTTGTGTGTATAAGCTACAAACTATTTATATATATATAAATGGAAGGCTGGACGCTATTTACCCGAATATTGGCCCACATACCAATACATCACAAGAAGGAGAAATTCTAATTGGAATATGTCCAAATCCAAACGACATGGTAAAACCCTGGGCGTACCAATACATCGGTGCTCTTGATGAATTCGCAATTTTTAACAGGGGTCTTAGCGAAGGTGAGATAAAGGCTATTTACCTTCTGGGGATCAATATTTAACTGTGACCGATTAAAAACACCTGCCTTCAATTTCCTTCCTGCAACTCTCTTTCATGGCAGGGCAGCGATAACAAATCTCATTCGGGAGTGCTTTGCCCTCAAAAAAGTCGCTGATATTCAAAATGGTTGTCCGAGCAATGGCTTCAAGGGCTTCCCTTGTAAAATAGCCCTGGTGGGAGGTAATGATCACATTGTTGAAGGTAAGGAGCCGGGCCAGAATATCATCGGTCAGAACCCGGTCAGAAAGATCCTCGAAAAAATATTCACTTTCTTCCTCATAAACATCCAGCCCTGCCGAACCCACTTTCCCGGTTTTCAGGGCATCGATCAGGTCGGAGGTTTTGATCAATTTTCCACGCCCCGTATTAATGACCATGACGCCGTCTTTCATCCGGGATATGGAATCCCTGTTCACCATGTATCCGGTTTCCCGGGTAAGGGGGCAATTCAGGGATATGATATCGGATGAAGCGAATAATTCATCGAGTTCCGTATAACGACAATTGGTATCCTTTGCGAAGGAATAATCGGGTAAAATATCATATACGAGAACATTCATCCCGAATCCCCGTAATATCCTCACGAGATTCTTCCCGATATTCCCTGTCCCAACGACACCCGCCGTTTTGCCGTGGAGATCAAAGCCCATTAATCCCGACAGAGCGAAATTGGCTTCCCGGGTCCTGTTGTAAGCCCTGTGGATCTTCCGGTTAAGAGTAAGGATCAATGCGGCCGTGTGTTCTGCAATTGCATAAGGTGAATAAGCTGGTACCCTCAGGATATGTATCCTTTCATAAGCCGCTTTCAAATCAACATTGCTGTAACCTGCACAGCGCAGTGCAATCAACCTTACGCCATATCCAACCAATTCCCCGATGATATCGGCAGTAATCAGGTCATTAACGAAAGCACATACAACATCATAGCCCCGCGACATAACTGCACTTTCATCGGTTAGATGTGCATGAAAATACTTTATGTGGAAATGAAATTCACTGTTCGCAAGATTAAACGTCTCCTTGTCATAAGGCTTGGCATCAAAAAAGGCAATATTATGATTCATGATGACACAAGTTACATTTAAAGAGATTCATAAAGATTCGATTATTTAACAGCATCTATTATAATAGAAGTATATTTTAATTGAGACCCGGAATTTCTTTCATCGTACCGGCTTGAACGCCTGACCTTTCCCGTTGATTCATTCCAGTCTTCATAATGAAACCTGCCCTTCTCATCAAAATATTCAAGTAACTTAACCTGGTAACCTGCTTCCTCGAAAATCTTTTTCAAAGACAAATAATTATAGAGCACTTTATGATCGGAAGCCCCCCATCCGTACCCTCCGGGTTTTACGCATTCAATGTAATCACTATCGGGATGGAATCCATCGGGTACGGCGATACGAAGATAGCCGCCCTTTTTCAGGAACAAGAAACAAGTATTCGCTGCAATAAATCCTTCCTCCTCAGTCAGGTGTTCCCAAACATGTTCTGCGAACAATGCATCCACACTATCGGGTTTCAAACACCGTCTCCATGTTTCCGGACGAAGCAGATCTAATACTTCCTTATCTGTTTGAATCCAGCCTTTCTGATTCACCTCGGCCGAACCCAGACTTATTCTGAGCGGATTTCTTTTATCAAACCATTTCAAACTGAAAATAGTTAACCATACATTAACGAATACATAAATCTGGCGAATTACTTGCCTCATCCAGAGCTAATTGTTATGGACCAGGCTACGAATATAATTTGGAAGTTCGGCAAATTTCAACTTCCAGAAGAACCTTGTCAGCGCTTTTCTCACTGTCGGATCTTCCTCCAATATAATTCTTTCCGGTTTAACATAATCTACAGGTACTACATCATAAGTTAGGGTACGATAAGAATGTGTGCCGGAACCATCGTGACCTATATTTATCGTCAGCGACTTGGTAGGATTGAAACACAAACCATTGTTCAGGAAAATACTTGCATACCATCGGATAGCCCAGGAGTCCTTCAGCCCAATTGCGTTATGTTTTAACATCCGGTAAAAATTATAGCTGCCGTTATAATCAAATAAGAATTTGTCGCGCCGGGAGAATTTAGACAACAAATCCCTGGCGGATGGGTTAAATAATTTCCATGCTCGTTTCCAGGTTCCCCATCCCCAACACTGCATCTGCTTGATGAATGCTAATTCAGGCAGATTTCCTTTCAGCCTGGGCATGTATGCACTCACATGCATAATCTTATTGTCATTTTCAAACAGTGATAATGATTCGTTCATGTACCGGAGAAATCCTTTTCCGGTAACTATATCGTCTTCAAGGACAATGATGCGGTCATGCTTTTGAAGTACTGAATCAATTCCGGATATGATCGATGAGGCAAGTCCTTTATGCATTTTCGATTCTATTACTTCTTTATTCGATTTTGAAAATTTATTTATGATCTCCCGTGTATTCTTAATAGCCAACAGCCCTTCCTCCGTTTCATTTTTACCGGGCCCGTCAGAGAAGATGATTAATTCCGATTCAGCAAATAATTCGTTATCCTGAAGGGCTTCCAGGACCTTTCTGGTATGTTCTGGTCTTTTATATGCGAAGATGACGATCGGAGCAGGTTTTATCATATTTTTTCCCAAAACACTATGTCAAAAATAATCCTTATGAGCCAGCATTATATTCAAGTTGTCATCTATATGACCGATTTTGAACCCTGCATTCTTCAGGTCAATGATCGCTTTCCTGATTCTCAGCGTACTATGATCATCAATGGGATTTGTAATTTCATCAAATTCAATACAAATTACCTTTACAGCAATTTGATCCTCCAATATTGATTGAATTACCTTATATTCAGCGCCTTCGATATCCATTTTCAGCAAATCGATTGTATCATGTTTTAAATCATTCATTACATTACGCAACCTTTCAACGGGCAGTTCAATAAAATCTGCGGTTTTCTGAATATTTAAAATCGAATGTGAGACATGATCGGGATTTCTGGGCTTATAAAATTTAATCATTCCTTTTTCTACCCATAAGCCCAGATCGAAAAACTTTATTTTGTCAATGTCCGCAGACTTTAAATGGTAAAATGAATTTTCAACACTCCCAATCTGTGTCGGAATATTCAACCTGGTGTTGTATTTTAGATTCTCAACATGTTTTTTAGCCTTAGGCGTCGGGTCAAAAATATAAACGTTGGAGCCATACTTTTCTATTATTGCAACATCAAAAGATATATCTGTGCCTGCACCTGCCAGGTAACAAATTGAACGATCATTCAAAAAATTAATGGGAATATACCAGCCGCCATATTCAGTCCCTAATTTTTCTACCTGTATATCAATTTCCCTGTATAAGTTCAGTTTTTTGCATACAAGTACATTTTTTACCTTTCTTTTTAGCTTTAGGATTGAGCCGGAAATATTCATGAATATTTTGTGTGATCGGATAAATCCGGTAAAATTACCTAAGATTGGTCAATTAATGCTTGCAGGCATCTTAATAAAACAGGTATTCCAGTAAGGGATATGAAAATCCTTTTCCTCACCACTTTCGAACATCTCGGCGGTGCGGGGCTCGCGGCCCACAGGCTTTACCGTGCCCTGAAAAATCACACAAGCGCTGAACTCAATTTGTTAACCCAGTTTGGACGCAATTACAGGAAATACGATATCGGGAATATCCCCGCTTTCGTAAGGATCGGTTTCGAAAAATTTATGCTTCGGCCGAAGCTGGCCAATCCAAAAGATGTTTTCAAATTTGAAACCGGAAAGTCCGGCATGGATATCGATGCCGGCCACCCCCT
>DATDPY010000255.1:0-3845 GCA_035292565.1 Cyclobacteriaceae bacterium
GGATTCTGCATGGGCCTTACAAGAAAATTCAGGGAGAACAGCTCCTCGCAGAGGGTGCTTATTACATCGGCACGCTGAACGGAAGGTGGATCAACATCGACAGGAATGATGTTTTGGTGGATAAGAGAAAATACTACCACGGATGGCCCAAGGAATCGATGGTAAAATATTACGATGAGGAAAGAAAAAAACTGAAGGAAGTCATCCCGGTCGTTAACGGAGTTATTGAAGGCGACTATTTTTATTTTTTTGAGAACGGCCAGATCGCCGTCAGGGGCCGTTACCAGAATGGAGAAAAAATTGGCCGCTGGACCGAATATTATGAAAACAGGCGACGGTCTAAAAAACAGATCCAGTATAAACCCGACCCTTACCAGGATAAATTCGTTCCGTACACGGTAAGAGAATGGAATGAATCGGGAAAAGTGATTTACGACCGGGAATCCCGCCAGGCGAATTAATTCTTTTTACAATCTCAACCAATTCGTAAATTTTCACACGCACATTTAAAATTCGCGTAATCTGCCTTTAGAAATCTGCGTTCCGTGTTTAAATATGCAGAATTCCTTCCATCCCAATCTGCTCAATGGACATGATGAATCTTTCTGTGAGGGTTTCGGGCAGGAAAATATATTTTTTATCGTAAATATCCCTTCCGAGGTAATAACTAACCCAGAATTTCTGGCAAAGCACAAACAATCCGGGATCGATAGGCTCCACAAGCTGGAAACTTTTTGGCTCTACTTTATCAAAATACTGGCGCAGAACGGTGGTCTTTCGGTCTTCTCCATCGAGACTGCCGAATCCTTCCGAGGTTATCAGAACGTTTTCAAGGGGGAATTCGTTATCATTGATCAGGTACACATACCATCGGTAATCGTCTGCGTTTTGGGCTTTTCGGGCAATGGCTATAGATACCCCTTCAACCTTGTACCGTGTAATGTCCTTTTTCATATTCTCCAACTGTGAACTTGCAATCCAACAGTCCGGACAGGTGATGTTTCAGGCGGTCCTCCAATTCAGGAATTTCCACCTTTTTCCCGAGCTCTTCGGATAGAGATGTTACTGCCTTATCCTTGATTCCGCAGGGGATGATATGGTTAAAATATGAAAGGTCGGTTTCTATATTGAAAGCAAAACCATGCATGGTGATCCAATGACTCGACCTTACCCCAATGGCGCAGATCTTCCTCGGGTTTAAGCGTTGTTCATGGTCGATCCACACGCCGGTAAGTCCTTCAATCCGTCCCGCTCTGATTCCGTAATCCGCGCAGGTAAGTATGACCATTTCTTCCAGTGTACGGAGGTAAACATGGATATCTGTGAAAAAATTCTCAAGATCGAGAATAGGATAACCGACAACCTGGCCGGGGCCGTGATAGGTTATGTCTCCTCCGCGGTCGATATTGTAAAAATCGGCGTGTTTTTCTTTGAGCCCGCTTTCGTCGAGAAGCAGGTTCGTTGCGCTCCCGCTTTTACCAAGTGTGTAAACATGAGGATGTTGGCAGAAAATAAGGAAATTCTCCGTAGGGACCTGCACGGATGCCGGTCTTTCCCGGTTCGCCAGTTTCACTTCGGTGATCCGCTGGTGCAGGTTTTTTTGAAGTTCCCAGGCCTCCTTGTAATCGATCAGCCCGGGATGAATGAAAATTACTTCTTTATTGATTATTGTATTCAATGCCCGTTCTGTACGATATAGGTCTCGATTAATTTAATTTCTCTATCCACTTTTATCCCTATTTTTTTATTGGATGCCGGAATTAAAACCACTTCCCCTGCCGAAATGTTTACCTCAGTTGTCCCGTTGCTGATTGAGCCGGAGCCTTGAAGACA
Source organism: Cyclobacteriaceae bacterium (assembly GCA_035292565.1). Classification (GTDB taxonomy): domain Bacteria; phylum Bacteroidota; class Bacteroidia; order Cytophagales; family Cyclobacteriaceae; genus DATDPY01. The sequence continues at coordinate 1,834 of DATDPY010000255.1, forward strand.
GGTAAAGATGGTGAATGAATCGTGTTCCTGAAAATCCCGGCTGAATGATCCGGTATAATACAGCCTGTTCGTTGTGAAAAATGGCGACTGTACCAGTTCCTGGTTTTTATTCCGGGTGCTTTTATCATAACGCAGCTTATAATTTTCATAAGCCCTGAAATCAATTGCGTCCAGGGCCAGTTCCGTATGAAGCTCTCTCTTCTTCCCCTGTGCATCGAGCCTGTCGAAATCATAAATGCGGTAAGTTATATCCGATGATTGCTGGATCTCGGCAAGCAATAATCCTTTTCCGATGTTATGGACCCTGCCGGCTGGAATATAAAAAACATCATCTTTTTCGGCAATTTCAACATTCAAAAGATCCGAAATTTCACCTCTGTCAAGGTAGTCGAGGTAGGTCTTTTTATCCAGTTCCTTCCTGAAGCCGGCGATTAATGTCGATCCGGGATCGGAGTGGATAATATACCACATCTCGGTTTTACCCTTTGAGCGATGGCGTTCTCCAGCCAGCTTATCATCGGGATGGACCTGGATGGATAAGTCCTGGCTGGCATCAATAAATTTGACTAAAAGCGGAAATTCGTTTCCGTATTTTCTGTAGTTGTGTTTCCCTACGAGTTCCTCCCCGAATTCAGCGATAAGGCTGTTCAGGTCGCGTCCTTTCCATTGCCCTTCGCTGACCACCGATACATTTCCCGGAACGCCCGAGAGTTCCCATGATTCGCCGCAGTTGGGCAGGCCGCCATAATCCTTCCCGAGCAAGGACTTCATTTTGTTCCCACCCCAGATCTTATCTTTAAAAATTGGATTAAATTTAAGAGGCTGCATATTCAACCGGTTAGCACGCACATGCCGCGAAAGAACAAAAATATTGAAATCGGCAAAAAGGGCGAAGATATGGCTGCGGATTATTTAAAACGGAACAATTACAGGATCCTGGCAAGGAACTACCGGTCGGGCAGGATCGAGATTGATATCATTGCCATACACGACGACCAATTGGTTTTCATTGAAGTGAAAACGAGGTCTGGCAGCGAATTCGGATACCCTGAAGAATCAGTGGATGATACCAAGCAGGAAGCGATCCAGACCTGTGCCGAAGATTATATCCTGGATACCGGATGGGAGGGTGATATCCGGTTCGACATAATCGGGGTCAGTCTTCATGACCCATCCCCAATCTATCACATTGTAGATGCCTTTTGATACGAGGTCATACTGGAATACGTCCGAAGAATATCCACCAGACGATAAACAGGACCGGAAGGAGAATCGGGATCGAATAACGGATTACATAACCGAAAAATGAAGGCATCGAAATCCCAAGCTGTTCGGCTATTGACTTTACCATGAAATTCGGGCCGTTCCCGATATAGGTATTGGCCCCAAAGAAAACCGCGCCGATCGATATGGCTGTCAGGTCGAGGATTGAATCATGGTACACACCATTGGCAAAATTGGTCACGTCGGAAATCACGGTTATGCTGGCGCCTACCGACGACATTCCTGCAGCCAGGAAATTCAGATAAGTCGGGGCATTATCGAGAAAACTCGACAGAATACCCGTTCCCCAATATAACGTATTATGATTGATCAACTGTTGCCCGTTTTCGCTGGCGGCAAAAACACCTACCAGTTCCAGGGCCGGCATCATGGTACCGAATATACCAATGAAGAGGAAAGCCACTTCCTTGATCGGTTCAAAATTAAAATCATTCGCTTTCAAAGCTTCCCTGCTGGCGAAACGATACGAAAGCGCTGCCACACTAAGGATAATGATTTCCCTGATGAACGAGAATTTCTGACCGTGGTAACTGATCCCCGGCACCCAGGAAAATACGTTTGGGTCAAGGAATACAGATAAGACAATTAATGTTAGCCAGAAAAAATTCCGCTTGCCCTTCAGCGTAATCTTATCGCTGTAATCGGGGTTTTCTTCCAGGCCGAGGTTGGATTTATTCCTGATATCGAAAAAATAAAACATGACAAGCAGCAGTACCACCCCCGTGATC
>DATDPY010000256.1:0-3373 GCA_035292565.1 Cyclobacteriaceae bacterium
CACGAATTTTACACATGCTGATCCCCCAAATCTTAAAGGATACCACACACCGCGAAAGCGGTGTCAATTTGTGTCAATTCGTGTTATTAGTGGCAAAACCGTTCGGGGATTGGGCGAACCAGCCCTTTCCTTCTTGCTTTGCCAGGACTGACGGGTGAGTGTACGAATATGCCTTCGGCATTTCCACAAATTCCTCAAAGACTCCTCGCCCCGCGAAAAAGGGCCTCGATTCGTCGTTATCTTGGAAAGGGGGGCTTGGACTCAAAAAATATCCTGAAAAGGCGGTTAAATAATTTAGAATAACGAATTGTTTTCCTTTTCCATTTTTATGGCAAAGCCATGCCTAACGGCACCGGACAGCATTGAATCCCAAATCCCAAATCCCCAATCCCAACACTTAAGGCACAAAACCGGATTCCAAATAATTGTCGTGATATTGCTCATGAACTCCGCAATTTTGGAACTTGGGAATTGGAATTTGGTGCTTATTTGGGAATTTGCGTCCTGAAGCATTTTATATTACTTCAGGGGTGATTTGGGATTTATTGAATTCAGGAAATTACATAGTCCAACAGATATCAAAAAAAATCTTGCCATTTTTGGTTAAGATTTTTACTCTTAAAGTATTAATTATACTGATACTGGGAAAGCATTTGCTTCAATTCCTTGCGCGCTATATGTATCCTGTTCTTGACGGTCCCGATCGGAATATTCAGTTTTTCGGCGATTTCATGATATTTGAATCCCCTGAAGTGCATGAGGAAAGGATCCTTATACGAATTATCCAGTTTTTCGATGGCATCATTGATATCCTTCATCGTGAAACTTGAATACGCCAGGTTTTCGATAACACTTTCACCGCTGTTCAGGAAATGAAAATTATCGGTGTTGTCAATGAAGGTGTTCCTCCTCACCATCCTCTGGTAATTGGTGATAAAGGTATTTTTCATGATCGTGTATAACCATGCCCGCAGGTTTGTGCCTTCCGTGAATTTTTCCTTGTTGGTGAAGGCCTTTAATACAGTTTCCTGCAACAGATCCAGCGCATCATCCCTGTCCCTGGTCAAACGCATGGCAAATGGACGAAGAGCCGGAAGGCTCTTAACTATGCTGAAACTGAATTCAAGCGCAGTCATCCTAAATTATTTTTTGTTTAAACAAAATTATCAAGTGTTCAACAAAAAACATAGATTCTGTATAGGTTTTTTTTAAGAAAAATAAACATTTTAAAATAAATCTAAATAAAAAGTAGATTTTTAATATCTATATAGCTGAAATTCAAGGCTTTAAATATATCATCCCGGCATTTATTCCGAATGCGGTATAAATTCAAATAAAACCTGGTAAGAAGGCTTTTTTAATTTTGCATGACCTGATTTTCCAGAATTTCCACCGGCGCGCATAAATCGACCAGGTCCTGGAAGTCATGCAGAAGCTTAACATTTCCGGGGAAATAGAGATCATGTCCCAAGACCTGCCGGCCTGTAATCAGAATGGTGCAGTTCTGGAATTCTTTCGACAGCGAATCGATATGCGCCTGCAACTGGCAGGGTTGGGGATAGGAGGTAAAGACCGTGAGTATGAAATCGGGCTCCAGGGGGTCGGCGATCACCCGGATATCCCGGAGCGGAGTATTTTGACCAAGGTAAATTATCCTTTGGCCTCGGACTTTCAGCAAATAATATGAATATAGAAGGCTGAGTTCATGCAATTCTCCTTCCGGCAGGAAGAGGATGAATTTTTTTCCGTTTTCCTTTGCCTGCTGCCTTGTGATGTCGATAGCAACCTGGAGTTTCCTGCTTACCAGGTTGGAAATGAAGTGTTCCTGTGAAGAAAATACGGATCCGGTTTGCCACATGATCCCCAGTCTAGTCATGAAAGGAAAGATGAGACTAGTCATCGTAAGTTCCAGCCCGTATTTCCGGATATTTGATGTCATGATCTTCTCAATCCGTTCTTCATCACAATCGATCATGGCCAGGGTTAGCGACCGGATCTTCTCTGGAAACGTGAGGCGCTCCTCGGTTAGTTTTACAATCTCCTTTTGCATTTCCTCCGAGCACATTCTGGAGATCTTACTGATCTTGTGCCCGCTGTCTTTCAGAAGAGAAATGTTGAGGACAAGCCTGAGATCGTTGTCGTCGTAAAAGCGGATATTGGTGCCGGTCCGTTTCGGTTTGATGAAGCTATACCGCTGTTCCCATACGCGCAAAGTATGGGCCTTAATCCCCGATAACTGTTCCAGATCCTTAATTGAATAAGTCGACACCTTATGACTTTAGAAGAGTGGTCCTGCGATAAGAGAATAACTCAAAATCCCATAAATTGTTTTTATTATCGTCTTAATTGGGAGTGAACCGGTCGATCTGTTTTTTTGTGAGACGGCATGTAACCCATTGCGGGTCAACGATGGGCTCGTACTTTTTGTAAAAATCAAAGGCCAGCTTATTCCATTCAAGTACCTGCCAGATCATTCCCCTGCTTTCTGTTTTCCGGGCAACTTCGATTGTGCCCTCGAACAATCTTTTGCCTATGCCCAGTTTTCTGAGGTTTTCGGTAACAATCAGGTCTTCGAGATAGAGCATTTTCCCCTTCCATGTGGAATAACGGAAATAATAAAGTGAAATTCCGGCAATGCTGTTATCGTACTCGGCAACCAGGAATCCAAACAGGGGATTTTTCCCAAAGCCATCCTTTTTCATTAATTCAACCGAGTTCTCCACCTCATGGGGAGCCTTTTCGTATTCGGCGAGTTCCCTCACGAGCTCCATCACCCGCGGCAGGTCGTCTGCTCTGCCCTGCCTGATGAATATTTTTTTATCTTGATTTTCCTTATTCCTCATAAACCGGCTTGATTCCCATATGATAATAGGCAAATGAATAAAGGTCGGCCAGTTCTTCAATCATTTTTGATGTAGGCTTCCCTGCCCCATGCCCCGCTTTTGTCTCAATCCTGATCAGCACCGGGTCGGGACCCCCTTGTTTGGCCTGCAATTCCGCGGCGAATTTAAAGGAATGGGCAGGTACAACCCGATCGTCATGGTCGGCCGTTGTAACCAGTGTTGCAGGATACTTCGTATTTTCTTTCACATTATGGACAGGTGAATAGGAATGAAGATATTCAAACATGACTTTGGAACTATCGGCGCATCCATAGTCCGAGATCCAGCCGGCGCCGGCCGTGAATTGATGATACCGAAGCATATCCATCACCCCGACTGCCGGCAAGGCTACCCTGCAGATCTCGGGGTGCTGGGTCATCACTGCGCCGACAAGCAAACCGCCGTTCGATCCCCCGAAGAGGGCGGTATAGGCAGGTGAACTGTATCCCTGTTCATGCAGGTATTGTGCCGCGGATGTGAAATCATCAAAG
>DATDPY010000257.1:0-6756 GCA_035292565.1 Cyclobacteriaceae bacterium
GTTTTCAGGCCGGATGCTGAATGACCCCTTATCCTGTTTCGGTTGTTTCCGGAATTTATATGTTGTAATCGAACCGGAAACAAGGAGCAAAATGGGAAATATCCATGGCACATTATACAGCATGGATACCGCCGCCGATCCGACCATAATCGCCAGGGCTGTTTTTGTGGTTACCTGGGCACGCGTAATTTTATAAGCCGCATAACATATGAATCCAACGGCCATCGGCTGGATATACTTGGTAAAATCGATCGAAAAACCCTTCCTGTAGAATGACGACATGATAATACCTGCAGTAGTCATGACAAGGAAAGCAGGAAGCATCCAGACAAGCAGCGTCAGATACGCCAGTTTTGGCCCGCCCAGTCTGAAGCCGATGGAAATGATCGTCTGGGTTGAAGTCGGACCCGGCAGCAAATTGCACAAGGCATTGAGTTCGATGAGCTCCTTCTCTGAAAGGTATCCTCGCTTCTCAACGAAAAATTTCAGGAAAAGTGTAAAATGAGCGGGAGCGCCTCCAAAAGCAGACAACGATACGAGTAGGACGTCTCTTAAAAAAATTATTTTCCTGATCCTGCCTATCACTTAGTATTATAAAATAAGTTTAAATGCTGAGTTTAGCAGTAAAAATAAATATAGGAAAGATTTGGGTTTCTACAATCACCATGGCCGGGAATTATACATAATATAATCCGGAATATCACATTTCATTAAATAATCGTTATCTAAATATGAAACGGGCTATATATTCTATTATTCCTTTGATCCTTGCCGTCATGATATGCCTGATTTCCTGCAGGTCGCGTGAAAACAAAGACCCGGTTTCCACAGGCAAATCCGCCCGGGAGGCCCCTGAAATTATACTCCAACCGCTTAAAAATATTCCCCTGGATGAAGCCGCGATTTTCAGGATGAATTATCCCGGTGAATACCATGCGTTGGACGCGGGCGAACACCGCTTTTCTTACGAAACAGTGAATTTCAGGCTCGGAGAGGAAACCGTCATTCCCGGATATAATCTGAAGGACTCGAAGCTTGGCCGCCATATAACCCTCCTCCTGAATAATGAAATAATTATCCATCATTCATCGCCCGAATTCGGAGTCAGGCTGGAACCGGGTCATTACACTGCCCTTTCATTCCTTACGAGATCAAATTACGAAAGTCTGAAGGGACCCGACGCCTATGTTATCCGGCAGTTTGATGTAGGAAACGGTAAAAAAGGGGACCTCGATCTGTCAGGACCAAACCTATTTTATCATATGCCTTCCGGGAGCTATTCAGGCAAGGCGAGGGAAAATATCATGCTTGATTTCTTTATAATCAATTGCAGCCTTTCCGTCGATTCATACAAAGTACGGGTAGCCATAAATGATACCCTTTTCCTTGTCGACGAATGGGTCCCCCACATCATCCGGGGGCTTCCCGATGGGGAAAGCACCATTTCACTGGAGTTAATCGACGGGAGCGGGGATAGAGTTAGCAGTCCTTTCAACTCGATGTCCAGGAAAATATTTCTGGCCGATCTTGAACCTGTCTGATTCAGGTTTTCTTCAAGGCAATATTCAATTCATCGAGTTGTTCGACGGATATGGATGACGGAGTGTCGATCATGGTATCTCTCCCCGAGTTATTTTTCGGGAATGCGATAAAATCCCTGATGGAATCCGCACCATTGAAAATGGCGCAGAGTCTGTCGAACCCGAAGGCGATGCCACCGTGCGGCGGAGCGCCGTATTCGAAAGCATCCATCAGGAAGCCGAATTTTTCCCGGGCTTCCTGTTCCGATAATCCGAGAGCTGTGAACATCACCTGCTGAATTTTCCTGTCATGTATCCTGATGGAGCCTCCGCCAAGTTCCACGCCGTTCAGGACCATGTCGTAGGCATTGGCTTTCACTTCCGCTGGGGAAGTCAAAAGCATATCGATATGATCCTGCCTTGGGGATGTAAAGGGATGGTGTTTGGCATAATACCGACGGGTTTCCTCACTATATTCGAACAGGGGAAAATCCACAACCCAGAGGGGAGCAAATACATCTTTTTTCCGTAAGCCAAGATCGTCTCCCATCTTCAGGCGAAGTTCGCAAAGTGATTTTCTGGTAGCATCAGTCTTGCCTGCCATGATCAGCAGAAGGTCGCCGGGCTCAGCCCTGAACTCCAGGGCAATGGTTTCCAGGTCTTTCTCCGAATAGAATTTATCGATACTGGATTTAAACGTACTATCGGGATTATATTTAATGTACACGAGCCCCTTTCCTCCAACCTGGGGCCTTTTAATAAATTCCGTGAGCTCGTCCAGCTCTTTCCTGGACATTTCGCTCCTGCCTTTTACACAGATTCCCGCAACCAGCTCGGCAGAGTCGAAAATATTGAATCCCTTCCCCCTCGCTTTATCCTGGATCTCGACGAATTTCATTCCGAACCGGATGTCAGGCTTGTCCGAACCATAAAACTTCATGGCATCGTCATACGGCATCCTGAGCATTTCTCCCAGTTTTATGCCTTTCACTTTTTCAAAAAGATGCCTGACCAGTCCTTCAAATACCTGCAGTATATCTTCCTGTGTTATAAACGACAATTCACAGTCGATCTGGGTGAATTCCGGCTGACGGTCCGCCCGGAGATCTTCATCCCGGAAGCACCTCACAATCTGGAAATACCGGTCGAAGCCGGCGACCATTAGCAATTGCTTGAAGGTTTGCGGCGACTGTGGCAAGGCATAAAATTCTCCCGGGTTCATCCGCGATGGAACCACGAAATCGCGCGCCCCCTCCGGTGTGGATTTGATCAGGAACGGCGTCTCGATCTCTATGAAACTCTTGCCGACGAGGTATTCGCGTGTAGCCTGCATTAAATTGTGGCGAAGAGTCAGGTTATTTTTCAAGGGTTCGCGGCGGAGATCAAGGTAACGGTATTTCATTCTCAAATCATCTCCACCGTCGGATTCCTCTTCAATCGTGAATGGCGGAGTGCGGGAAGGATTAAGAACTTCCAGTCTGTTTACGAAGATTTCGATATCGCCTGTGCCTATCTTATCATTCTTTGAAAATCTTTCAGTCACCTTCCCGGCTGCCCGGATCACATACTCGCGGCCTACGGAGCGGGCCAGTTTAAAGGTATCGGGATCGGTCCTGCTCTCATCGAACATGAGCTGGGTAATACCATACCGGTCACGGAGGTCGATCCAGATCATTCCGCCCTTGTCCCTGATCCTCTGCGCCCAGCCGGTTAAAACAACATCCATTCCGGCATGATTGCCCCTGAGTTCCCCGCAGGTATGAGTCCTTAACATATCGGTAATTTTATCTATCCTCGAATTTATTTCATGCCAATAATACAATTATTTTGGCTGAAATTGATGATTCATGGTTAAGCCGAGGGATGTCTCGTCGTAAAATATTTATTTTTGCACAAAGCATGCATCCATGATCCATTTTCTGTTAATCATATTCGTATCTTTTCTGGCCACTTTCCAGGGAACGAGGTTTTACAAAACAAAAATCGACAAACGGATAAACCTGCTGGTCCCATCCGACTTCGTACCGGTCCCCCCGGATGAGATCTCTACGAAATTTATCTCCTATCGTACGCCTCTTGCAGTGTATACGAATATGACCGCAGAGATTGAATTTGGCATCAACACATCCGTATCCCGTTGGAGGGATACGGACATCGAGATGGTCAGGTCATTTTATAAGACCAATATTGCCAGCCTATATGATGACGTCCGTTTTCTGCGGGAAGAGATAAGCCTTGTCAACAAACGTCAATTCATTATCTTCGAATTCATATCCACCCTGAACCCCGAGGAAAGGAGCGTTTTGAATGACCGCCCGGTTACGAAATATACGTATATACAGTACGCGGTGGTCAGGGGAACCGTGTATGTATTCGACTTCAGTTCGCCTTCCGAGCAGAAAGATTTCTGGCGCCCGGTGGTGCAGACGGTCATGGAAAGCGTTAAAATAAAATAAACTTTTCATGGCCATGCCTGTTAATACAGATGCGCATTTCATGAAGGAAGCCCTTAAATTGGCCGCACGGGCCATGGAAGAGGACGAAATACCCGTAGGCGCGGTAATGGTATGCAAGAACCGGATTATATCCAGAGGATATAACCAGACGGAAAAACTAAGTGATTCCACGGCACATGCCGAAATGATCGCCATAACCGGCGCATTCAACAGCCTGGGAACAAAATATTTGCCGGAATGTACGCTTTATGTTACTTTAGAACCTTGCCCGATGTGTGCAGGCGCCTCATTCTGGGCCCAGCTAGGCCGTCTGGTTTATGGCGCTAGGGATGAGAAGAGAGGATATTCAAATTTCGGCGGGAAACTTCTTCATCCTTCCACCGAGGTAGTTCCGGGAATCCTGGCCGGGGAATGCGAAAAAATATTGAAATCCTATTTCCAGGCATTGCGAAAATAATTATTCATTAAACCATAAAATCAAATTCAAATGTCTTTTCAATTACCCAATTTATCCTATGCATTCGATGCGCTCGAACCCAGCATCGATGCAAAGACCATGGAGATCCATCATGGAAAACATCATGGAACCTATGTCAGCAAGCTGAATGATGCCGTCAAGGGAACGCCCCTCGAAAACCTGAGCATTGACCAGGTCATGAAGAAGATCGGAAGCAATTCCCCGGCAGTCAGGAACAACGGGGGAGGTCATTTTAATCATTCACTCTTCTGGGAGTGGCTGTCGCCAAAAGGAGGAGGAGCCCCGAAGGGAGATATCGGCGCCGCCATCATAAAGAAATTCGGATCGTTCGACAAGCTTAAGGAAGATTTCACCGCCGCCGCCCTGAACCGCTTCGGCTCGGGCTGGGCGTGGCTGAGCCTCAACGGCGCCGGCGAATTATTCGTCAGCTCCACACCCAACCAGGACAATCCGCTGATGGATATTGCTGAAAACCCCGGCATCCCCGTGCTTGGCCTCGACGTATGGGAGCATGCATATTACCTGAAATACCAGAACCGGAGGCCGGATTATGTAAGCGCTTTCTGGAATGTTGTGAACTGGGATGTGGTTGAACAACGATTTCATGCCGTAAAGAAATAAGTTGACACAACGAATATGAGGCCTCGATATGGGGCCTTTTTTTTAAGCTGAAAGCTCAAGGCTATAAGGTCAAAGCGATTATCAAAGAGGCACCGTCCTTCACTGAAGTTACGGTGCACGAAGTCTGCCTGCATGCGGGGAGGTAACGTCATTATTATATATAGATGATTCTTGATCCATTCTTGTCCTGTAAAGTTTCATTAATGGAATACATTCCGTTATCCATTCAAATCGTTCGCCGGGATTTTGTTATAAGAACGAAATAGCTCTCCCATTGTCCGACGAAAGGAGGATAAGGGGAGTGGCCGCAGGCCGAGGGGATATATTTTACGATTTCATTTTATACGAAATATCCAGGAAGTTGGGAAGAATGCATAAATGAAAAGGCCGGTTGTGATTTTTCAAAGCGATTGTAATTAAGTTAAACATGATAATAATAAAACGAAAAATTAGTGCGATAAATGTATCCCCTCCCCTTCTGCGCCGTCGCGTAGCCGCTATGGCGAAACACGGCGGAACTCCCCTTATCCCGCCCGAGGCGGGACCTGCCTGCGCGAAGCCGTTACGGCGAAGACAGGCAAGGGGAGAGTTGCATCTCGGCTTTTATAGGAGATAACGATATAGAAATGAATCGCCAAAAAAGAGGGAGTGAGTCTATTCAGATCTTACCGATTATTAATGATCATTCTTCTCCAAGAATTTTTTTCAAGTCTGCGATCTCATCCCGCAACCTGGCCGCTTCGATAAAATCAAGGTCTTTCGCCGCAGCTTCCATTCTTTTACGAGTTTCCTGGATGAGCTTGTTCAGTTTGTCGGGGCCCATCTGCTGAACGATTGGGTCGGCCGCAACCGACGGGGATTCGTTCTCTACATAATAATTCTTGTGCCCTTTTAAGGAGTCTGCAACTTTAGTTTGCTCCATGATCTCCTCGCGGGATTTTATCACAGACCTGGCCGTGATATTATTCCTGATATTATATTCTGTCTGAATCCTCCTCCTCCTGGCAGTCTCATCAATGGCGGTTTTCATAGACTGGGTCATTTTATCCGCGTACATGATCACCTTCCCGTTAATATTCCTGGCGGCCCTTCCGATCGTCTGCACCAGCGACCGCTCATTGCGAAGGAAGCCTTCCTTGTCGGCATCCAGGATGGCTACCAGGGATACTTCAGGCAGGTCCAGGCCTTCCCTTAAAAGGTTAACCCCCACCAAAACATCGAATACGCCCAGCCTCAGTTCCCGCAGGATCTCCACCCTGTCGAGCGAATCGACTTCCGAATGAATGTACCTCGATTTTATGCCTACCTTATCCATGTATTTTGAAAGCTCTTCTGCCATGCGCTTGGTAAGTGTGGTGATCAGGATCCGTTCCTTCCGGCTTACCCTTAGATCGATCTCCTCCAGTAGGTCGTCGATCTGGTTAAGGCTGGGCCTCACAACGATCTCCGGGTCGAGCAGGCCGGTGGGCCGGATGAGCTGTTCGACGATAATACCCTCCGATTTCCTGAGCTCGTAATCGCTCGGTGTGGCGCTGACAAAAATTGCCTGGTTGATAACGGATTCGAATTCGCTGAACGTCAGCGGGCGGTTATCGAGGGCAGAGGGCAGCCTGAACCCGTAATCCACCAGGTTGATCTTCCTCGACCTGTCGCCGCCCCACATGCCCCGGATCTGGGGTAT
>DATDPY010000258.1:0-4398 GCA_035292565.1 Cyclobacteriaceae bacterium
GGCAATGCGATCCCTGGATCCTACAGGAAATAAAAAAGCGAAAATATGACCTGCACCTGCTGACCTACATTGATATTCCCTGGCAGGACGATCCGCAGCGAGAGCACCCGAAACTGCGAAATTATTTTTATGATGTTTACCTGAAGGAGCTCAATAATTCGGGAGTCAGATTTGCTGAGATCCGGGGACTTGGCGATGATAGGCTGGCGACAGCGATGGATGAGGTTATGAAAATTTTGTAATACAATCAGTCAATAAGGATGAAACAGTTTGGGTTTGGCAGAACCTCCACCCTACTCGCACCGCAATGCTTCGACCGGATCTGCAAGGGCTGTTTTAACGGTTTGCAAACTAACTGTCAGCAAGGCAATTAGAAGTACAATAACTACCGGAATTAACATCAACCACCAGTCAATACTTATCCGGTAAGCGTAATTCTCAAGCCATTTTTGAATGATCAGGTAGGCGATCGGCAGGGCCAACAGGCTGGCAATAATTATGAGGCTTATATAATCCCGGGATAAAAGGCTGATAATATTTCGTGTAGTGGCTCCCATAACCTTACGTATTCCGATTTCCCTGGTCCTCAGTGCAGCCGTATGCGATGAAAGGCCGAACAAGCCCAGGCTGGCAATGAATATGGCCAGGCCGGAAAAGAGGCCGAAGAGGTCGTTGAACTTTTTATCCGCCGTATACTGGCGATTAAAGAATTCATTCAGGAAAAAGTATTCATAAGGACTTCCGGGGAACAATTTCTCATATGCCGATTTTATTGCAGTCAATGTATTCGACAATTGGCCGGTATTCAGACTGACCGAATAATAGTTAAACTCAGTCCCGCAATTAAACAGCATGGGGGGTATGGCTGTTTTCAGGCTTTCGTGATGAAAATCTTTAACCACTCCGATAATTTCACCGTTGTTCAACTTTCTGCCGACAGCTTGTTCAGCATCCCCGAATCCCAACAATCGCACTGCCGTTTCATTGATGATCCAATTAACCTGGTCCTGGCTACTTCCTGTGAATAACCGGCCCGCTACCAAGGGTATTTGATAGTGTGCAAAATAATTATGATCGACGACCAGCATGGAAAAGACTCCGGAAGTCTCTTCACCATCTATGGTTACCCGGTCGTCATAATGATAGATTCCCTGGCCTGGAATGACGATGGAAGCTGATACGCTGTTTATATGTGATATTGAACTAAGCTTATCTCTGAAGCCTGAAAAATTGTTACTATAGCCATAATCGTATGCTTTCGGAGCTTTGATGATGACAATTTGTTCGGGATTGAACCCAAGCGATTGCCGTTGCATATGGCGTATCTGCATGCCGGCTGTTATCGTCAGAGCAATCAGTATGATGGCAACCGAAAATTGCCAGGTAGTCAGGATTTGCCTGAGCGTTCGCCCCGGTCTTCCACGGGTTAATTGTCCCTTCAGGACTACGGCCGGTTTATAACGTGATAGTATAAAGGCCGGATATATTCCACTGCCTAAAATCAATAGGAGCAAAAAGGCTAACAATCCGATCCACATTCCGGGATTAGCGTTGAAAATAAACGTCAGGTCAATATTAAACAGCGCATTAAAGTGTGGCGTGACAACCGACAACAGTAAGAATGCCGCAACCAGGGAAATGAAATTAATCAATAACGACTCGAGAATAAACTGGGCAATTATTTGTCCCCGGTAGGCACCCGAAATTTTTCTGATCCCGACTTCCCTGGCCCTCTCCATGGCCTTTATCGTTGCAAGGTTTATGAAATTGAAGTATGCGGTCAAAAGGATCAGGATACCCACAGCCGCAAGGAAGTACACATTTCTTGCGTTACCGTTTACGGAAAATTCATGCTGCAGATCCGAGTATAAGTGAATGCTCCTGAGCGGCTGGAGCTGGTATTCCCAGTCCAGTCCTTGCCCGGCCAATTGCCCGTTAAACCGGTGCACTACTTCCGCGAACCGGCTTTCTACCGATTTAAAGTCCGTATTTGGCCTTAGGCGGAAGTAGGTATATGTCTCATTCCAATTCCAGGAGTCATCGAAACGGTGCCCGACAAATTCAAACAGGGTTGGATAAGAGATGAGCACGGCCGGACGCAGGTGCGTATTGGTTGGAAAGTTTTCAATTACCCCAGTCACTTTGAAAGGGATGGAAGTGTTGTCAAAATTTTTTGCGTTGATAACAATGCTTTCTCCGAGCGGGTTCTCATTCCCGAAAATTGCCCGGGCGGTGTTTTCCGTGATCACCACGCAAAAAGGTTCCAGGAATGCGGACTGTTCGTCTCCTTGAAGCAGGTTAAATGAAAAGACGTCAAAAAAAGCCGTGTCGGCAAGTAAGATATCCGATTCGCCGGAAAACTTATCCCCGTGGGTAAGTACGCCATCCGGGCCGAGAATGACCATTCGAGTACAGGTTTCGATTTCCGGGAATTCGTGCTGAAAAGCGGCAGCCACACCCGGCGATACTCTGGCGCTTTGCGCTTCCCGTCGGCCGTTTTTATAGATATCAAGATAGACCCTGTAGATATCATCTCCGCGATCATGAAATGTATCATAACTCAGTTCGAAGCTTACATACTGCCATATGAGCAGACAGGATGCCATGCCGGTTGCAAGGCCCAGCATATTGATTATGTTAAAACCTCGATTTCGTATCAGGCCGCGGAACGCAATCGTGAAATAATTTTGTAACATCTTTAAGGTAATATGATGAATTTAAGAAAGCCCGATAGAAAAGGGATAACTTTTGATTATTATAAAGACATTAAGTTTGCTGCGACCTTAAATTTAATCCTGGTCGCTTATATTCATCCTAAAGATGATCATAAATATTTGCGAAATTACTGCAAGGTCGAATTTAGTGACATGCCTTTTTTTATTGCTTTTTAGAGGATGCATACTGAAAATTATAATTTCATCCCTTCGGGGCTCGGGGGGAGGGGATTTTTGATATATGATATTTGATATGAGATATTCGATATGGGATATTCGATATGAGATATTCGATCCTGAATATTTTCGAAAATCTTTTACGGAAATTGATTATATTTACTTCACCAATTAAGGGGTGCCTTAGGAACAGGCTGAGAACATACCCATTGAACCTGATACCGGTAATTCGGGCGCAGGGATGATGAGATCCGGCTTTCCAAAGTAATCCCCAAGTTTTAATAAATTTAATCCTGCGGGAATCGCCCGCCGGATTATTCTGAATATCTGAAATTTTCAAGGGGTGCCCTAAAACTGCGGGCTGAGATCAAACCCTCAATACCTGATTCCGGTAATGCGGACGTAGGGAATGTCGGCCGTGGTTTTTCGGGCTCCCCTTTTACCACGACCAATAACCCGAAAAATATGAAAAAGATCTTCATCATTTTGCTGAGCGCCCTGATCTCCGGGTCGCTTCAGGCACAAAATATCATGAGCGGAATTGTCTGGGATGGGACAAATAACCAGCCCCTCGAAGGAGCGACCGTGTGGCACGAGCCGGCAAAGACCGGCACATTCACCGACGTGAACGGATCTTTCAGCCTGGTATTACCGGACGGAATCACAGGCATGATCAGTTTCAGTTATGTCGGCTACAGGAAAGCAACTATCCGGGCGGAAGCAAGGCAGGGGATCACGATCCTGCTTTTTCCCGAAAGCGAGCTAAAAGAAGTGGTCATCACCGCCGGCCGTGCGGCTGAAGCGGACCCGGTTACGCAGAAGACCATCGACAAAAAAGAGATCGAGGAAAAATATTTCGGACAGGACGGGGCTTTCCTGCTAGAACGACTTTCTCCGTCGATTGTATCCTGGTCCGAAGCAGGCACTGGAATCGGCAACTACGGGCAGATGCGCCTCCGCGGCATCGATCAGACGCGGATCAACATTACGCTGAACGGGGTCCCGCTCAACGACATGATCGACCAGGGCGTATTCTTCTCCAATTTCATCGACTTCGGGAACAGTATCGAATCGGTCCAGGTACAACGGGGAATCGGAACCAGCACGAACGGAACATCTTCCTATGCCGGATCGATCAGCTTTGAATCTCCCAATCTCAACGACAGCCTTCCTTCAGCGGAAGTTCAGCTCCTGGGAGGATCCTTTGCGACCCGCCGTGCCAGCGCAGAATTATATACCGGGAAAATCTCAAAGGGCTTCTCTGCATATTCCAGGATCACATCCTTACAATCCGACGGATATAAGCACCATTCCTCCACCGATTCCTGGTCGATGTTCTTTTCCGGGATGTACTCAGGATCAAAAGATAAGATCAGGATCACGGGATTTACGGGAAGATCGAAGAATGGGCTGGCCTATCTGCCGGTTGCCGAACAGGATATCGTTGCCGATCCAAAGACCAATTATGTGAATGAAAACGACATCGATAACTTCGGGCAGTCCTTCC
>DATDPY010000259.1:0-8563 GCA_035292565.1 Cyclobacteriaceae bacterium
GGGCCTTGTACCTGTATCGGGTGTCCTGGGTATGAACATAAAATCCGCCTTTCGAAGATTGAAGGATAACGAGGGCTGCTTCCCAGTACATCGGCCAGGGCCAGCGAAAATCCCTGATCAATGGATCATCGAGGTTCAGGCTGACTCCCTGGAAAAACGGGGCTACGATTTTCAGATCAGTCCTGATTCCCGGCATATTCCAGCGGCAGGCCAGTACACCGGGCCGTGACGAATATGCAGAAGGTTCGACGATCAGGTCGCCAGTGGAATCATCTGCATATACTGCGACCACCCCGTCCCCATGCCAGCTATGGAAAATAATTTCCGCACGCTGGTCCGAAACCTGTTTTAAAGTGATACTCCTGAAATTCTTTTCACTGAATTCAACGGATTCCGGGCCGGGATAAATAATGTCCAGGGCTGAATATCTGGTGTCATCAAAACTCCCGATATAATTCTCGCCCGTAGCCTTGCTTTTCAGGGTGACCAGGAAACCGTTCCTGATCACTGCCGACAGGGTTGATGATTCAATGACGATATGATCATCCTTTACCCGGATGGTCGAAGGTTGGCTTGCCCCATCCGGCTTTACATGCACGTTTCCAATTGACGGTCCTATCGATGCAGCCAGCGAGGACGCGGGGCCCAGGGCAAGGATCCCTCCGGCCGTTTTAACAAAATTTCTTCGCTTCATAAATTATTTTATTCAGATTTTCATCAGCTGACAACTTCTACATTTATCTTCAACAGTTTACCCAGCTTTACAAGTTTGTCGGAATAATTGCCGTACACCCATGAGAGATGGTTCCCATAGTTAACCTGTTTTCTCATGAATTCATCCGCAGTGCCGCTTTCGGTCCCAACCATGAAAGCTGCAACGGAACATCCCAGCTCGTCTTTCCCGGCTCCACGGGATTCCACAAGTTTTCCGTTAAGAACAAGCAAGCCGTTAGCCTCGGGATTCATCCTGGCAACCGTCACCGACTTTTCTTCATTTTGCATAAAATCGACGACCGCCTTGGTTCCCCATCCCGATTCTACGAACCTTCCCAGTTCGTACTTTAAGCCAGGTTTGTCATACCCGTTCATCTTAATTCCCGGAGCGCTGTGGTTAATTTCCATCTTCCCGGATTCGCGGTAGAACATGTTCCCGAGGTGAGATGATTTTTTCGACAGGGACATCAGCATCTGCATGGACAACAAGCCGCCAATATCTCCTTCACAGGCTGATGGAATCCCAAGGTCCTTGAACATGGTATGGATCAGGCAGGGAGTGATGTTCCATTTTTGCGGGAGCCGGCTTGTACAGAATTCAAAGCATTCGATCGTAAATGCATTGCATTCGTGTTTCTGCATGAGCCGGATTACCGAAAGGTAAAATTCCATGCTCCTGGCAACATACTTTTTCTCGAGGTAATTATGCTCCGAACTATTAAATATAATATCTGCCATCTCCGCGGCCTTCTGTAATTCCGCGCTGTTTCCCTTTACTCTGTCAACTTCATTGGATAAAGCTTCATAGCTAACAGGAACAAAACCGATTCCGAACTGGACTTTCAGCTTAAACGGGTCATTGATCCCAGCGACGGAAGCAACTGCCGGCCAGCCCCGGTCGGTTGGGAAAAGGATCTTTGTCTGGGAGAAAACTTTTCTTGCCCTGAGCAGGATCATGGTTTCGTTCAGTTCTTCCGGTGTATGCGGGACGAAGATCTCGAGGCCCTGGCTCCTGCCGTATGCGGAAATATCCACAGTCCTGCAGTTTAAACCATAGGATAGTATCACCGGCTTTTTATATCTTTTAGCCAGATCTATGGCCGCAATCGATGATCCGCTGGGATCTACATATAAAACATCTGCTGTTATTGCATCCGAATCGATCTTCAACAGGTCATCCTCCTTTAATATAAAATCTTCGACAAAGAGGATCAGCGAAGGATCAAGGACCCGGGCATACTCCTGGTCAATTCCTGTTTCGTTATTCCGGATCCTCGTTTTAAACCGATCGAAGGCATTCAATGCATTACGTTTTTCCTCCTCTGCAGAGACGACATTAAACCGGCAGGGTCCCTCCCACCTGTCCGTATGATACATATTGGTCATGATAGGCTTCACAAGAAGTTTGGTATCATGGGGACTGGGAATCCCGATCGGCGGAAGGTCAGATGAGCAATGCTTTGGATTCATGGCCATAGACAGCCCTGCAACCATCGCGGGTGCGGTAATGGTGGCCCCAATACTGTTCCTGATAAATTTTCTGCGGTTCATTAGGTTAAAAATATTTATTTCTTAAAAAATGAATTTTGAAAAATCGGGACTTGAATATGCTGTTATAAGGCTTTATAAATGTAAATAATATGCGGCTAAACCACACAAACATTCAGGGATAATATTGGTTTAATGAAGTAGTCATTATAAATTATAACCTATTACATACAGATCTGATATGAATGAAAATTACATCCTGCATAAAGCCGGTGACCGGGGCCATGCCGATCATGGCTGGCTGAATACTTATCATACATTTTCATTCGCCGATTTCTATGATCCTGAAAGGGAAAACTTCGGGGTATTGCGCGTGCTGAATGATGATTCGGTCGCACCGGGTATGGGCTTCGGCACACACCCGCACAGCAATATGGAGATCATTTCCCTCCCGACCTACGGTGACCTGGAACACCGCGACAGCATGGGCAATGTGACTGTCATCCGGCAGGGCGACATCCAGGTGATGAGCGCAGGTTCGGGAATTACTCACAGTGAATACAATAAAAATAAAGATAAACAGGTGAAGTTTTTCCAGATCTGGATCTTTCCGAACAAGAGGAATGTTCAGCCCAGGTACGGACAAATTACTTTAGATCCTTCCGAACGACATAATAAACTGCAGCAGGTGGTATCGCCGGATCCTGACGGTCCTGGAGTATGGATCCATCAGGATGCCTGGCTGCATCTGGGCAAGCTCGACCGTGGTACAGGGATAAAATACAGCCTGAAAAGAACTGGGAATGGCATATATGCTTTCGTGATTGAAGGCGACCTGACCATAAACGGTTATAAAGTGAATAAACGGGATGGCATGGGTATCGTGAATACGGAAAATCTGGAAATAGTATCGGATAGCAATTCCGAGATCCTGTTAATGGACGTACCTATGGAATTATGATCATTCATATTGTCGGGGGATTTTTAGGAAGCGGGAAAACAACAGGCATCATCAGTGCGGTTAAAATTCTCCAGGGAAGAGGTGTAAAGGTTTCTGTAATTACCAACGACCAGGGAAATTCTTTAGTCGACAGCAACCTGATGAAGGGATCCGGAATTTCGTTTGCTGAAGTAACGGGAGGCTGTTTTTGCTGCAATTATGAGCAGCTTGAGAAAAATATCGATTTTCTGAAAAAAAGCACTGGTGCCGATGTGATTTTTGCGGAATCGGTCGGCTCATGCACCGACCTCGTTGCAACGGTATTAAAGCCGCTCATGAAATTCCGCGGTAATGAAATTAAAAACCTTACTTTTTCTTCGTTCATTGATTCACAGCTCCTTTTGCATTACATCGAAAACGCTTCACTGCCCTTCAGCACGGATACATCCTATATCTGGCACAAGCAGCTGGAGGAATCCGATATCCTCATCCTGAACAAGACCGATTTGCTGAATAAAGCTGAAATTCAGAAACTTCGCGACTGGGTAAAATCCGGAATCCCATCTGACCGCCAGATTCTTTACATGAATTCCCTTGAAACCGGTTCGGTGAATGTCTGGGTTGGCGCGATCGGGTATATGTCGATGCTCGGCAAACGCAAGTCACTGGATATAGATTATAATGTTTACGGAGCCGGTGAAGCCAATCTGGCATGGCTCGACGAGGAGATTGAGATTTCCAGCAATGACGGCTCTGCGCTGATGGTCGCACACAAGCTGATTTACAGACTCGCCAACAGCATCCATATGAACGGCCTGCCCATTGGCCACCTGAAATTCCTTCTCAATTACAATGGCCTGACCGATAAAATCAGTTACACGGCTGTGTTGAACAGGAATATGTTGAAGATTTCAACTCCTGCGCGCTCTGATGAAGTAAGATTGCTGGTCAATGCAAGGGTCCAAACCTCACCGGAAATCCTGAAATCAATTGTTGAATCCGTTATATCACCTTTTAAATCAGAGTCCGATATCGAGATCACTGAAAAAAATGTATCAGACTTCAAACCCGGATTCCCGAAACCAACTCACAGGATTGACTGACAACTAATTATTATTTTATTAGAATTGCAGTTTTAAATCTTTTTAAATCTGCCAGGTTCATTAATTGGAATATATCAGGTAACTTATGATTAATTAGCCTTTAATTTTATACTAATTATTTTTTTTAAAAAAGATCATCGGATCAGGGCCAGGAATCGATAAGCTAATTTTTTAATATGAAGATTAAAACATTCCAATTTGTTGAAAAAGGCGCTCACGGCAGGCGTATCAATTTAGCGTTTGACTATGCAATCATGGTCCTGATTACGCTTAATGTTATTGCCATTATCCTTGATACTATACCGCCGATAAGCGACTCATATGCTGCCCTCTTTCATTATTTCGAGCTTGTCTCCGTGATCATATTCTCGTTGGAATATTTAATGAGGCTTTACGTCTCCGACCTTACACATCCGTCATCAGGCAGAATAAAATCGGCATTAAAATTTGTATTTTCACCCTATGGTATAATCGACCTTGTTTCAATCCTGCCGTTTTACCTGCCCTTCCTGATTAAAATGGATTTAAGATTTCTCCGCATGATCCGCTTAATGCGGTTTTTCAGGGTACTGAAACTGACCCGATATAATAATTCCCTAAACCTGATCTGGGAAGTAATCAAAGAAAAAAGGGATGAGCTGGCCATGACCGGGTTTGTTACCTTGCTTTTCCTTCTGATTGCTTCCATCTTAATCTATTTCATTGAAGGAGCCGCTCAACCCGAAAGTTATCCGAACCTGTTAACCTGCTTCTGGTGGGCGATTGCCACCCTGACTTCCGTGGGATTTGAAGATATTTACCCGATTACGGGATTCGGTAAATTCTTAAGCAGTTTACTGGCCATTTTCGGAATAGGGTTGATCGCGATCCCAACCGGGCTGATCAGTGCGGGATTTATGGAAAAAATCTCAAAGAAAAACGAGGGAACAAAAAATGCCCCCATTGCGGAAAGGAAATCGGGTGATATTCCTCGGATTAATTTTTATCCGATATAAATTTATTTGTATTCAACCGGCTCCCGTTTTTCCCGGAAAGAAAATATCATTAGATTAAGCGCTTATATCGAAATAAATTTGATTAAAACAATTGTTATTTTATGAAGCAAATCCTGGTAGCACGGCAAACCGCAACCATCAAGGCACCCGTTGCCAAAGTATGGGACGGACTAATCAGTCCTGAAATCATCAGTAAATACATGTTCGGTACTAAAGTTGAATCTCAATGGAAGCCGGGAGCAAGCATAACCTGGAGCGGGGAATGGCAGGGAAAAAGTTATCGGGATAAAGGGGTAATTCTGGATATTATTCCCCCAAAATTGCTCAGGTATACTTATTTCAGCCCTCTCTCCGGGATTCCCGATATTCCTGAAAATTACCGCACCATCACCATCGA
This sequence comes from Cyclobacteriaceae bacterium, assembly GCA_035292565.1. Lineage (GTDB taxonomy): Bacteria > Bacteroidota > Bacteroidia > Cytophagales > Cyclobacteriaceae > DATDPY01. Next base: position 5,638 of record DATDPY010000259.1, read on the forward strand.
ACTGAAAGAAACAGATGGATTGGTCCGGATCGACCTGGAACAGGATAATAATCCAACCGAGGAATCGAGGGTACATTCCGAGAAAAACTGGGGGATGATGCTGGATGGATTAAAACAAATCCTTGAAAATTGAGATTAACAATTGTTCTTTAAACCGCGTGGATTTGCGAATAAATGAAAAGATCAATATTCATTATTTTTTTTATAAGCATAACCAATTTGTACGGCCAAAATATTTTCAGGGCCGTGATAAAAGAAAAAACGGCGAATGAACCGCTGGCCGGCGCCACGGCAGTGATCAGGGGAACATCCAATGGAGCAATATCCGATGTAAACGGTTACCTGGAAATTGTTAACATTCCTGACGGCAAGCATGATATTGTATTCAGTTTCGTAGGGTACGAATCGTTGACAAAGACTTATGAATTTCCGTTGATCCAGACCGATCCTATCGAAATCCTGTTAAGTGCTTCCATAAGTGAAATCGAGGAGGTTGTGGTCTCCGCTACCCGAAGCAGCCGGACCATTGACGATATCCCGACCCGGGTTGAAACAATATCCGAAAGCGAACTGGAAGAAAAAGCAATCATGCAGCCGGCCAATGTGAAAATGGCCCTTACCGAAAGCACGGGAATTCAGACGCAACAAACTTCGGCAACTTCAGCCAATGCAAGCATTCGCATACAGGGCCTCGACGGTAAATACACCCAGTTATTAAAAGACGGCCTCCCTTTGTATTCAGGTTTCTCGGGCGGATTAAGCATCGTTCAAATCCCTCCCCTCGACCTGAAAAGAATTGAGGTTATTAAAGGATCGTCTTCCACCTTATATGGAGGTGGGGCCATCGCTGGACTGATCAATTTTGTGACGAAGGCCCCTGCCGATAAAAAGGAACTATCGCTCATGGTAAATGCAAATAACACCCGGGCGCTGGATGTCAGTACTTTTTATGCGGAAAAATTCGAGAAGATCGGGGTAACCTTATTTGCTTCAGGAAACCTGCAATCGGCATATGATGCAAACATTGATGAATTATCCGACATTCCTCAGTTTTCCAGATATAGCATTAATCCCTGGGTATTTTTTTACCTGAAAAATTCAGCTACCCTGTCCGTGGGTATTAATTCAAATTTCGAAAACCGGTTAGGCGGCGACATGGTCCTTATTAATGATAATTCCGACAGCTTGCATTCTTATTTTGAACGAAACCTGACGAACCGGATCTCCAGCCAGGTTAAATTTGAAAAAGTTTATGCCGATAAAAGTATCCTGACTATTAAGAACAGTGTTGGTTATTTCGACAGGAATATCGGAAAGCCGGAATATATATTCCATGCAGTCCAGGTATCACGCTTTACCGAATTGAGTTACCTTTTCGAAAAAAACAGATCCGAATGGATCATCGGCGGTAATTTATGGTCGGATGATTTCAACCAGGTAAATCCATCGGCCTTCCCCCTCGATAACCGCCTTATCATCGCAGGAGCGTTTGTGCAAAACAGTTACAAAGCCAGCGAAAAGCTGATCATGGAAGCGGGCCTGAGGGCGGATGTGAATTTTCAAAACAGGTTATTTTTATTGCCGAGGATATCGGTGCTGAATAAGATTACCAATAAACTGTCGGCCCGGATCGGCGGCGGACTGGGATATAAGTCCCCTTCCATATTTTCTGAAGAAACGGAAGAAAGAGGGTTCAGGAATATACAGCCTATCGACCCTGCATTTGTAAAACCTGAGCAATCTTTCGGTGGAAATTTTGATATTAACTTCAGAACTCCCCTGTTCGGGAAATTATCCTTCTCGATGAATCAATTGTTTTTTTATACCCGGTTGATCAATCCATTGGTATTGAGCGGCGAATCTTTTCCAAACGGGAACAATCCGTTAATGACTGTGAACGGATTTCTTGAAAGCAAGGGAATTGAGACAAACCTGAAATTGGGATATAATGAGTTCGCATTCTATTGTGGTTATACCTTCATCGATGCTATCAGGCATTATGACACTTTAACGGTTGTAAATCCGCTGACCGCAAAGAATAGGATCTATATGACCCTGATGTATGAGATTGAGAATAAACTCCGCGTAGGTTATGAATTGTTTTACACCGGGGAACAATGGTTAAGTAACGGTCAGGACAAGCCAGATTACTGGGTAATGGGGATCTCGGCAGAATATTCATTCGGTCATTTCAGCATTTTTGCAAATGCAGAAAATTTTACGGACATGCGGCAAACCAGGTATGAACAGATCTATTCGGGCTCTTTGCAGGAGCCCATATTCTCTGAAATCTGGGCCCCGGTTGATGGGTTTGTATTTAATGGAGGGTTTAAAATAAATATCTGGTAATCACGAAAATTATTTTGGAAACCAAATTTTAAATCCGCTGCATATTATCTTAATGAGATAAATAATTTAGGCAACAATTTAATTTCCCTGGTCACCATTTTTGGAGGGGGAACAATCTGGAATTGTGCTAACGACGGTTGTAAGGAACGAGACGCCTATTCCAATCCTGGAATTCATGAACGTTATGGTCTTGATAAATTTATTGGAATTTATGAGGAAGCGAATAACAGCGGATATGACGGATTTATTTTTTTTAACAGAGTATCCGCTTCTAAACCATTAGCATATTAACCAATATTTTATAACACGAATCAATTATATCTTGTTAATTTGAAAATATAATAATGATACTGAACATGCTTCCTATTAAAAATAAATACTGGTACTTAGCGATCCTATTATCCCTGATTTCTTGCAAACAGGAAAAATCTTCAATAACCCTTCCTCGTAGTAATCCGGAAGCCGAAGGAGTATCCTCCCGTGGAATCCTTAATTTTCTGGACGCCGTGGAGAAAAGTGATCATGAATTGCATAGCTTCATGTTCCTCAGGCATGGTAAGGTGATTGCCGAAGGATG
>DATDPY010000260.1:0-2529 GCA_035292565.1 Cyclobacteriaceae bacterium
GATCAGCATTTTCCTGACCCATGCGCTGTCCCAGGGAAGACCGGCACACTCAGGGTCTTCAAAAAAACGGTGAAGGGTGATATTGGTACCCCGGAGAATCAGATTTTCCCCGTTCAGCTTGAAATATTTTCCATCGATGGTGAAATCGCGCATGCCGAATGACCTGGATGTCATGTCCGATCTGCTTCCGCCATCAAAAATGGCTGCCACCACTTCGTACAGAAATGGGGAATCGGGGCTCCATAGCCTGATTTCATTCCATGTTAGTTTTTGTTCGGTAACGCTGGAATTATCGCGTCGGATCCGGGTGAAATATTCCCGGGTTGCCATCACCTTACCCGTCGACTTTTCACGAATAGCCAGTACAATCTTCGCCGTATCATTCATCGGGTCGCCATATAAAACCTGTGACGGATAAAAACTCCTCACCCTGAGTTTGATTGTAACACTGCTGTCGTTTGCTGAAGGAACGGCAAGAACATCCTGTAAGTGGAATTTCCCGGTAAATGCAAGGCTTACATCGTCCCAGATACCCGGTAGGTAGTGCACTTTTTCTTTATCGACGCTCCCCGCAGCGGAAGCAGGCAGCCAGGCCCTGTCGCCCACTCGGACCAGGATTTCATTTTCGGCGCCGTATTTCAAAGCTTTTGAAACATGAACCGCAATGGGAGTATAACAGGAAATCGATCCCCCCATATCAAAACCATTTATAAAAACATGGGTAACAAACTGGCTTTTTTTCAGGACCAGAACGGCCTCATGTCCAGCCAGTGTATCGGGCAGGTAGACCTTTTTCCTGTACCATGAATATTTCGGAATATAATCGAGTTCGAGAAGATTATGAGAATCGATATTTTCGACATAGTCAGGTTTGAGAAAAAAAGTTTTGTAATCATCGATGACAGGCCGTGCCATATGGATAAGCCCGGGCACGGGGCAAGTTCTGGTAAAGCTTGCAGGGGGAAATGCATCGGAGGTTTGCTCAAATTCCCATAGTCCGTTCAGCAAAATTTCATTCCTGTTTGCGCTTATCGTCCCCTGGCAATAACCCTGTGTTGTGAAAAGCGCCGTAAAAAAAATTATTGTAATTAATCGCATGGTTCAAGGATTAAAAAATAATACCTATAAAAATATTCATTCCCCTCCTGTTTTCCACACAGGGTCTGTCAAATTTAACCTGAAGTTATTTAATTCTGGGTCAGTTTGATTTCGTAAAAAATCCCGCTCGAAAAAATCCATTCGATGTTTTTAACGACATTATTGCGATGTGCGTAAGACAGGAAATTTACCGCAGGAGCTCTGAAGATAAAATTTATTCCGGAAAGCTGATCTCAGGCGTCCTGTAACCTAATCAATGCCGGTTCGCTTTGTTTGGATAGTTCTTTTCTAAGGACAAACCACGTGATCAGCGTAGACGCAATATCCGCCAGCGGGAAGGAATACCATACTCCCTCGATGCCGAAGAATATTGGAAGTATTAAAACAAGGGGGATCAGGCAGAATCCCTGCTTGGTTAAGCTCAGGATCAGGGCCGGGACGGCTTTCCCTATTGCCTGGAAATATGCAGTTCCGATCAACTGAACAGCGATAAAAGGCGTAGCAAGGAATGCAATCCTCAACGCCGCCGGGGCCTGGGCAAGCAGTTGTAAATCGTCGGTAAAAACTTTAACGTAGAATTGTGCGCCCACCAGGATGGAAAGGAAAATGATGAAAGAAAGAATCACCCCATATTTTATTGACGAATTAACGACATATTTAACCCTGTCCCATAATTCAGCGCCGTAGTTATACCCGGCAATGGGTACGAATCCCTGCACAAGGCCCATGACCGGGAATAGTGTGAACATCATCAGCCTGGAAATTATCCCGTAAACTGAAATAGCTGACTCCCCGCCATATTGAAACAGGGTGTGGTTCAATACGAGGATCAGCAGACTGATGGAGCTTTGCCGGGCCAGGGTTACGAATCCAAGCGATATGATTTCCTTTAATATGGGAATACTGATCTTATATTTAATTGATTCGAGTTTCATTTCCGATTTTCCACTGATAAAATACCCGAGGGCATAAGCTGCACTCAAGGCATATGAAATGGTAGTGGCCCAGGCAGCTCCCTTCAAACCCCATCCCAGATATACAATGAATAAAGCATCCAGGAAGATATTTGCAATGGCAGGGATCATGAGCACGAGCATGGCATACTTCGGCTTGCCTTCTGCTCTTATGATATTGTTGGCCATCATTCCCCAGGTGAGGAAAGGAATTCCGATTATGATGATCCGGAAATAATCGCGGGCCAGTGGAAGTATATCGCCCTTACCTCCGAATGCATGGAGAATATTATCCGAAAAAATAAAGCTCAGGATCACGAACACGATCGAGAGGGCCACAGTTACCCTGATCATATTCCCATATGTCTGCTGGGCTTTTTTTCCGTTCTTGGAACCAAGGGCTCTTGAAATAATCGAACTTCCGCCGATACCAATGGCCATACCCACTGAAGATATAAAAAACGAAATAGGCATTACA
>DATDPY010000261.1:0-4247 GCA_035292565.1 Cyclobacteriaceae bacterium
CAAAAAATATCCTGAAAAGACGGTTAAATAATTCAGAATAACGAATTGTTTTCCTTTTCCATTTTTACCGGACAACAATGATTCCAAATCGGTCAGCAAGATGCTTTGCCGGCATTATCAAAGACTAAGTTCCAGTATCAACTTGTCAATCCTGGTTTTATAGCCTGACAATTGCCTGTCACGTATTGTGGAATTTTTTTTAATTTCTTCCTCAGAGCCTTTTCTTGTGCGGGTATGTGGGGAGCGGGGGAGGCTGAGGCGAAGACGCTGAAAGTAAATGATCAGAGTCCCCTGCGGGAGACTCTGATCGCAGGGAATACCCATAATATTAATGCAACCTAACGGTTGGCCAATAGGTGAGGGATCGTTAGACTGGTGTTAAAGTTAGAAATTGGAAAAGAGAAAGTAAAGAGGGACAAGGCCAAATAAACCAGCCAGGCAAGGTGTAGCGCTTACCGGTGTGTTGGGAGCTGTGCCACCTGAAACGATTAAGTTGTTATTGAAATATTAATATCTCCATTAAGACCCTCTCGAATAATTCTTAATAATGTTGACAGCCTGATATCACTTGCATTATTTTCAATTCGTGAAATATATGTTTTAGTTGTACCGCATTTTTTAGCAAGTTGTTCCTGTGTCATATTCCTTTTCTTCCTTAATTCCTGAAGAATAACTCCAAGTTTAAAAGCCTCAAAACCTTGTTCAAATTTTTCTCTCTTAGTAGTTCCTCGTTTCCCATATTCCTTATCAAGGTGATCCTCAAACCGAGTAATTTTATTTTTCTTTGCTTTCATAATATTTAATTTTCAATTTTTTAGCTAATTCAATTTCATTTAGAGGAGTTTTTTGGGATTTCTTTTGAAATCCATTTAAAAGAATAACACGATATCCCTTATCGAAGAAACAAAATATACGATAAATATTATTTCCTGAAATTATCCTGATCTCATAAAGATCTGAGCCCTGAATATTTTTAAAATATTGTTTAGGAATCACTTTCAGATCTTTTATTAAACCGATTGTCCAGTTAATCTTTTCCTTTACCTTCTCACTTTGTTTATTGTAAAATTCCCAGAAAGATTCGCCATATATAATAATTTCTCTGATATGGCCTTCTTTATTATTCATAAACCAAAGTTATCTAATTAGATAACCTTTTCAAAGAGAATAACGAAATAATTAGTATGATGTTTTAAAGGTGGAATTGCCCTTAACGTTCGTGCATACGTATTGAATATATATCGATATTATTATATTTGATCAAACCAATTGAAACTAAACATTTTACGAACAGGCAGGAGTATATATTTTTTATGCACCTTATTTTTCAACGGAATTTGGGGATGGCAATCACAATTTATGATATTTAACGGAATAATTAAATAATCCGGTTATTGGATCGGTATCGGGCTGTTTATTTCAGGTCTAAAATAATATCCCGGAACCTGGCTTTACGTTCGTCGTAATTGGGTAACTGATTATTATCCCTCAGAGTCTCTTCCCTAGCAGGTGTATAGGAAGCAGGGGAGCCCAGAGACGATGAAGCTGAAAGTTCATGATCGGAGTCCCCTGCGGGAGACTCTGATCGCAGGGAAGCGGAATATTAAATATTCCGGTCATTCGACAGGTATCAGGCTGTTTATTTCAGGTCTAAAATAATATCCCGGAATCTGTCTTTACGTTCGTCGTAATTGGGTAAATGATAATTCCCCTTCAACGTCTGTTCCCAAACAGGCATTTGGGGAGCGGGGGAGGCTGAGGCGAAGACGCTGATTCCACATGATAAGAGCCCCCTGTGGGAATCTCTGATCGCGGAGAAACCTGTCTGATTTTGCCGGTTTCCGTACCCATTCATCGATTACCCGATTCCACGATTAAACAGTTAAACAATTAAGCGATTAAGCAATTAACCAGTTAAACAATTAAACAATTAAACAGAAACGTCCCCATTCCAGCCTATAACCCGGAAGCAGCCTCGCGGTCAAGCAGCCAGCAAAGTTTTCCGTGGATTGGATTCACCATAGCTGCCGGGTAAAGATCCCAATCTCCTTTTTTGTTAATTATATCAGAAACCAATTTTGCTTTTTTGTTGCCGGTTACCAGGAAGAAAATATTTTTAGCATTATTGATCGTCCCCATGGTCAGGGTGATCCTCTTTTGTCCGGTTACCGGGTGTGCCGACATTTCGCATACTCTCGTACTCGAAATGATTTTATCCTGACCGGGAAAAATGGAAGCGGTGTGTCCGTCATCTCCCATGCCGAGAATAATAAGGTCAAAGGATGCATACCCATTCCAGGTATCTGCATTTTTGAGGATTTCAACAGTATATCGATCAGCTTCATAGTCCGGATCACTTTCACCGATAATCCTGTGAATATTAGCTTCCTCGATATTCAATGGATTCAGCAGGCTTTCAAATGCCATGCGGTAATTGCTGTCGGGGTGGCCGGAGCCGACACACCTTTCGTCGCCCCAGAAAAAATGGATTTTATTCCAGGGGATATCCCATGGGCCGCCGGATGACATGGATTCAAATACCGATTTGGGCGTGTTACCGCCGGGCAGGGCGATGGTATATGTTTTCTTGATTGTTTCACTTGCGAGAAACTGGCACAAGCCTTCTGCAATTTCATGGATCCCATCAAAAATATTTACCCCCTGTCGAATCATAACTCGCAATAATTTGCTTCTTCGGTCAGGCTTTCGGTTGGATATCTCCAGGTAAGGTTCGTTCCCTCGATCAGGTCATCTGCGTTTCGTGGCCCCCATGTGCCGGCAGGATAGCCGTTGATCTTCAGGATTGGATTATGATTCCATTCCTGAAGTATCGGGTCGATGAATCTCCAGGCAGCCTCCACGGCATCGCTCCGGGAATATAATGTTGCATCGCCCAGCATGGCATCGAGCAGCAGCCTCTCATAGGCTTCCGGAACGTAAGCATCCACCAGGTCGGTATAATGAAAATCCATGTTTACATGGTCCACCTTAAATCCTGCACCTGGAATTTTCATTCCGAACTGCAATAAAATTCCTTCGTCGGGTTGTATCCGGAATACCAGCATATTGTCCCTGTCGATATTCAGCTTATGGTCTCCGAACAGGTAATGCGGAGAAGTTTTGAACTGGATAACGATTTCAGTAACCCGGGCAGGCAGTCTCTTACCCGTCCTGATATAAAACGGAACGTCAGCCCAGCGCCAGTTATCGATAAAGAACTTCATAGCCACATAGGTATCGGTCCGTGAATTCTTGTCCACGCCTTCCTCTTCCCGGTAACCTGCATAATGCTTTCCTTTTACATGTGAACTGATGTACTGCCCCCTGATCACGTTATTCATGATGTCCTCAGGGCTTAACGGTCTGAGTGATTTTAACACTTTCAGCGTTTCATTTCGAATTGCATCGGCCGACAGTTCCACGGGGGGTTCCATGGCAACCAGGCTGGCAAGGTTTAATAAATGATTCTGGACCATATCACGCATGGCCCCCGAATGGTCGTAGTAACCGCCCCGTTTTTCAACACCTACGCTTTCCGCAGCGGTAATTTCAATATGGTGGATATAATTGCGGTTCCATAAGGGCTCGAATATGGAATTGGAGAATCTCGTCACCAGCAGGTTCTGTACGGTCTCCTTGCCCAGGTAATGATCGATCCTGTATATCTGTTCTTCTTCGAAACAATGATGGATTTTGTCATTCAGCTCGATAGCAGATTTCAGATCGTACCCGAAAGGCTTCTCAATGATCAGCCTCCGGATAGAGTCAGTTGAACGGTTCAATCCAACATTGGCAAGACCGGAGGTAATCACCTCATACATGCTCGGAGGTGTGGAAAGGTAGAATATGATATTTCCGCCGGTGTTCATTTTTTTATCCAACTCCTGGAGTCGCACTTTCAGGTTTTGATAAGAAGACGGGTCAGTGGTTTCAAGCGCCTGGTAATAGACCTTTTTTGAGAATAGTTCGAGGTCCGATTTATCAGCCGCCTTGAGATGACCGTTTTCGAAGATTGCTTTTTTTACGTACTCCTCATCGCTGTACTCTGTACGGCTTACGCCGAGTATACAGAAATTCTCAGGCAACAATTTAGTCTTGAATAAATTGAATACTGCGGGGATCAATTTTCTGGATGTCAGGTCTCCGGATGCGCCGAATATTACCAGAATATTTCTGTAGCCATTTTTGCTCATAGTGCTTGATTAAGATTGAAATAAGCTCCTAAAGTAATAAAAATATATGATTTC
>DATDPY010000262.1:0-4750 GCA_035292565.1 Cyclobacteriaceae bacterium
AAACGGGAACCCTTTGCCCCATTCTGATGGGCTGATCATAGAAAGTAAATGGGGGCCGCCGGCTTTTTCGTACAGGTAATAGGTCTGCCCGATAACCGGCTCAAACTGCATCTGCGCCATGTAAATTTTTTCCGATATCTCAACTCTGTTTTGAATTGACTTTGCCTGGGCAATCAGCAAGTTCATCTGTTCATAGATCCTTGCCATTTGCGACCGTGTCTGTTCACGCATGGCTGTTAGTGACTTGCCTTTGATCTTGCCCATGTCCTCGGGGCGTATCACGGCACTGCCTATTGTGTGCGGATAATTGATCAGTCCGGGTAAGGGACCCTCCCCGATTTCCTGATGGTTTTTGATTTCATTATCACGGGAAATATTTGTTGCCGTCTTTTTCTTCAAGCCTTTAGGAATTAAGTAAGTCCTTTTCAAAATTACTCAATACGCAGGTTTATCCGCTAAGGAATCGGCAGGTATTGAATTTTCCGGTTTTTTAGGTGAGGATCCCGGGAATGTAGTTTTTCTGGAAAAATCGTAAATGATGAAGGCCAGGATGATGAAAAAGCAAATGCCAAAAACTAAAAATATTATTTTTAATTTCTTCATCGTTCCCCTGACTGCGCGTTTTTATCACCGATCACTTTGAATTCAACCCTCCTATTGAGACGTCGCGTGGACTCTGAGGCATTGCTTGCAACCGGCTTCAAGCCTCCATATCCCTTGCCGCTTATTCTGGCAGGAGCTATCCCTTTAGATACAAGGTAGTGCCTGACAACCTTCACCCTTTCATTCGAAAGATCAAGGTTTTTCCTGGCTTCACCCTGGTTATCCGTATGACCGCTTAATTCAATGGATATGCTCGGGTTTTCCAGAAGCATCTCATATACGAGGTCGAGTTGATCGTAAGAACTGTCGAGAAGGACTGAAGTGCTTCGCTGGAACAGTACATTGTCGAGCCTGAATATCCGGCCTTCCTCGAGAGGATCAAGATAATAATCTCTTTGTATCAGGAAATTCTGCTGATCATCCAACGATATAAGCTCCTCAATTACCATATAGCCCATGGCCGACAACCGGATCCTGACCCGGTCTGCGGCCGGAATCTCGGCAAAATAGGCCCCGTTGTCAGGATCGGATTTTACTTCCAGGAATACCGAGTCAGTCAGTAACTGGAAACTGATATTGCCGGATATCGGGCTTTGATCCCGGGAGCTGAGAATCCGGCCGCTGATACTGACCTTTGCCACATCCGGTAATTCCTGGAGAGCCGTATCAGGCAAAATTACCGACGTCTCCGGGATTTTCGGGAAGGAATCAGAAGGCACGGCTGTTATGAATTTTATATCTCCATAGCCATCCGAATTGAGCGTGGAGCAGAAATAGGCTTTCTGGTTTTCCGTGTCGAGGAAATAGGATAACTCGCGGCCGTTTGAATTGATGATGTTCCCCAGGTTTTGCGGAGCGGTCCAGTTGCGCCATGCATCACCGATCCTCTTCGACATGAACAGATCGAAACTCCCGCTTCCTCCATGTCCGTTACCGGCAAAAAACAATGTCCGGTTATCTGCCAGAAGGTAAGGCGTCATTTCCTGCCTGGAAGTATTGACCACGGAACCCAGGTTCTGCAGATCCGTAAAAGTTCCGTCCGGATTTCTAATGGAAACATAAAGGTCTTCCGTCCCGCGCGTTTCGTAACTCACCAGTGAAAACAAGATCACCTGGCCGTCGGGCGAAAGGGATGCGTTGAAATGTTCGGTGTCCTGTCTGAAAAATTTGATTTCCACCGGCTTAGGTGAAGTCCACCGGTTCCCCGATCTGAGGGAAACCGAAATTCCCTGTTTGACTGAAGGCTTTCCCTCGGGATCGTATTGACCGGAAAGATAAACGGCATTTCCATTATTAAAGAATCCGATAACCGAATTATACCCGCTGTTATTCCATTCCAGTCCTGCGTTCTCCGCCGCCGACCAGTTCCCTGAAACATCCCTTACTGAAAACCATATATCTCCGGGATCGCGTTTCCCGCCAATATTTTCCGGGTGCCTGGAACGGGTGAAATAAAGGATGCCGCCACCTTGTGTTAATACCGGAGATTGCTCATCATATCCTGAATTCATTTGGCTTCCGGTGGTGGATGGTACTCCTCTGTATTCCACCTGGGAAAAGGAAAATACCGGCATAAAAAGCAATTGGGTTATTATGAGCCGCGAGCTCCAGGTCATTAATTTTAAAAATCGCATTCAGCTTATTTATTTGTACCTGACTTAAATCGTTTATTGAATACAAATTTATAGCAGGGATAACAGAATTATGAGGATTCAGGACTTATTCAGGTTTTGCTGATCCACACATTATCCCGGATATAAAACCTCCATGGAAGCGACGCATGTTTTCCCGCATAATCAATTCCAATCCGGGTTGAAGATATAATATCCATTTTATTGGAATTCAATGATTTATTATCCTCAATCCAAACCGTATTTCCCCGGAGGTTTATCCCATTTAATTTCAAATCGATACCCATGGCCTGACTGAGGGCGCCGGGCCCTGAAGTAATCCTCGCCGGAACTGATTTATTCCTTCTGGCCATCATGGTTTCGATCCCGGATACAGGCTCAAGGCCCCGGACCAGAATGGCATCCGGCTCTCCTTCGAGGTTGGTTACTACATTGAACAAATAATGTATGCCGTAATTGATGAAAACATAGGCAATTCCGCCTTCGCAAAACATGACGGAGTTTCTCTTTGTTTTTTTCCTGAGATACGCATGGCTGGCCCGGTCATCGGGACGGTAGGCCTCGGTTTCCACGATAATGCCAGAGGTAATATTATTTCCGATCTTTGTAACAAGCGTTTTCCCCAGCAAGTCACGTGCTATTTCCAGCACGTTGGCCCTGAGATAAAATTCCTTTTGAAGCTTTTGACCCACCTGAATTTAATATTAGGAGATTCGCTCCATCCGAAAAATCGTTTTAACGAATCTGAAATGCAACTCTGATATGATTTTGGATTATCTTTAAGGTTTCATTAACCAAAATAAATTAATAATTATGAAAAAACTGAACGTATTTGTTTCCCTGTTATTGATACTATTTCTTTCTGCGGCATTTAATTCCAAAGCCCAGCAGATACGGACACCATCCCCCAGTCCCACTTCGAAAGTAACCCAGACCATAGGGCTTACAGACTTTACCATCACCTATTCACGGCCAGGTGTCAAAGACAGGGTGATCATGGGCAATATCGTAGCCTATGGTGAAATGTGGAGAACAGGCGCTAACGCTTCCACCAGATTCGAGATCAGTGATGATATCACTGTTGAGGGCAAACCTCTTAAAGCCGGCGCATATTCGTTATTCACGATTCCCAATGAGAATGAATAGACGATCATCTTTAATTCCAACGTCCAGGCCGGCATCGGCAATTACAATGACTCTGAGGATGCCCTGAGGGTAAATGTTAAGCCGGTTAAATTACCTGTTAAAGTTGAAACATTTCTGATCGATATCAATGATATCAGGAATGAATCTGCCACGCTTAATTTGATATGGGAAAATACCCTGGTGTCGGCGAAAATTGGTGTTGATATCGATTCAAGGGTAATGGCCGATATCAAGCGGGCTATGGATCCGGTTGCAGATGCTGGGAAATACTACGCAGCTGCCAATTATTATTATAATTCCGGCAAGGACCTGAAACAAGCCCTGGAATGGGTGAATAAATCCATGGAACTTGACGGCTCAAGATACTGGGTAGCTCAGCTAAAAGCCAGCATCCTCGGGAAACTGGGCAGTTACAAGGAAGCGATAACGACAGCCGAAACTGCAAAGGAGCTTGCCACGAAAGCAGGAAATAATGATGCGGTAAGGGCAAACGAAGCATCTATTGCCGAATGGAAAAAAATGAAATGACAATCATTTTATAATATAAAGAAAGGCCGCTGCAGCGGCTTTTTTATTTTCTGCCGAATGCCTGGATGATCAACGCAAACAGCACGGTCAATGCCAGCCCAACCGCATTATACCATAAATATCCCAGGTTGATTATTTCCTTTACGGTTAATATATGCAGAGCGATAACCACCGCCTCCGCAGCCAGGGATCCTGCAAAGATGGCTGTCCCCCTGATGGTTTTGAAAAAGAATGCCGAAACAAATATTCCCAGGATGGTGCCGTAAAATAATGAACCCACAATATTGACGGCCTCGATCAGATTCTCGGCCTGGTTGGCAAACAGGGCGAATAAAATGGCGGTGAATCCCCAGAATGCAGTAAGGATCTTTGATATCAACACATAATGGGATTCAGAACTATTCGCAGATACCAGTCGCCTGTAGAAATCAACTGTTGTTGTGGAGGCAAGAGCGTTGAGTTCACTTGATGTCGATGACATAGCTGCGGCGAAGATTACGGCGATCAGTAGCCCGATGACGCCCCTGGGCAGGTAATTCAGAATAAAGGTGAGAAAAACATAATCGGAGTCCTTGGTATCATACCCTGGATTTGAAATCCGGATAAGCTGTCTGACCTCACCCCGGATCGCCATCGATTCATCATGCATCTGTTCAACCTGCTCCTCCGATGCTTTAATTCCATTGGCGTCCCCATCATCTATCGATGCGATTAGTTCAAGGATCTTTTCCCTTTTCATATTAAAATTATCGGCATAAGCTTTCGACAGGGAATCATAAGCATGCAGATGATTGGGGATGAGGATTTCAGATACAGCGCTTTGCTTAAAATAAACCGGGGGC
>DATDPY010000263.1:0-9208 GCA_035292565.1 Cyclobacteriaceae bacterium
ACCCAAGCCACATAGCGGGGGAACGTTCCTTAATCCTTGAAATCTCGCAACGGGCAGCGGACCTCGATTTTGACGGATTGATGATCGAAACGCATCCCGATCCTGATAAGGCGTGGAGCGATCCCAAACAACAAGTTACGCCCGTCAGGCTGGGCGAACTGCTGAAGGAAATCAAATTCAGGAAATCCACCTCAAGGAACCGTGAGTTTATCACACAACTTGAGGAAATGAGAGAACAAATCGACCACCTCGACCAGGAATTGTTCGAGATCCTGTCGGCCCGGATGAGGATCGTCGACCAGATCGGATATTATAAAAGGGATAATAACGTGGCGATCTTCCAGAAAAACAGGTGGAAGGAGATTTCAGAGACCCGGGGAAAATGGGCCCAAATGCTCGGTCTGAATGCTGAATTTACCGATGAGCTCTTCAAATTGATCCACGAAAACGCGATCCGCAGACAGGCCGAAATCCTGAATGAGGAGAAAAAAAAGAAAAATGGCTGAAAACGTCATTTTAACCCATAATATCCGGTCTGAACTTGAATCTTTCCTTCGACTGGGAAATTATGAAAAGATCGCAATACTTGCCGATGAAAATACCAGCCGCGTTTGCCTTCCGCTGTTGAACGGCTCTGTTAAGGATCCTATTTTAATCAGGATCCATTCCGGGGAGGAATTTAAAAATCTGGCAACTTGTGAAAAGATCTGGAGTGAAATGACAGGCGCCGGCCTTGGCAGGAAAAGCCTGATGATCAACCTGGGTGGCGGGGTAATCGGCGACATGGGCGGATTCTGTGCCGCCACTTTTAAACGAGGGATCGATTTCATCAATATTCCCACCTCCCTGCTGGCCATGGTCGATGCAAGTGTCGGCGGCAAGTCGGGTATCGATTTTCATGGTTATAAAAATCATATCGGACTTTTCATCATGCCATCGGTTGTAATGATCGATGCCGTATTTCTTGATACGCTTCCCGAAAATGAACTCAGATCGGGCTTTGCCGAAGTGATCAAACACAGCCTGATCGCCGATGAAAGTTACTGGAAAAAAATATCCTCCGCAGACTTCCGTAACCAGTCCTGGGCAGAACACATCGCCCATTCGGTCAGGATCAAAACTGCCGTGGTGGAAGAGGACCCCCGGGAATCCGGGAAGAGAAAGATCCTGAACTTCGGACACACCCTTGGCCATGCCATTGAAAGTTATTTCCTGAGTGAGACCCGGCATCCAATTCTGCATGGGGAGGCCGTTGCCGCTGGAATGATCTGTGAATTGTTCCTGTCGTCCGAAATCATGGGTCTTGGCCATGATGAAGCTAAATCGGTTGTAAATTACCTATTCGGCACTTTTGGGAAACTGGATATCGATAAGAATTTATCTGGGAAAATTGTCGCGCTCACAGGTCAGGATAAAAAGAATGAAGGCGGGGAACTGAGGTTCTCCTTGCTGAAGAAAATCGGTGAAGCGTCCATTAATATTCCGGTAACACCGGAACAAACAGAGAAGGCATTAATCAGGTATATCGAAACTTAGATGAAGCAGTTTTCCAGATCTTCATCGGAATCGTTATCCCTGCTTCGCTTCTCGTTATCTGCCCTGAGCTGGTTATTTTGATCCTGAGCCGGCGTAGTTTTCTTTAAAACTCTGATTTTTTCAGTTTTTACCAGTTTACTTGCAACCGTTCCTATCGCAATACCCACCGCAGCAATCGTCAATATTTTTAAGAATCTAAGCATTTAATGTATTTATAAAACTAAAAACTAAAATCATGCCAAAATTGTTATAATTTAATTTATATTTTTTCTTAAAATAGTTTAAATCGAAAAATCACCTGAATTTTCAATATTCGATTAACCATGGAATTACTTTTACCTATACGATTATATACGTAAAATTCACAATTTGTATTCAGGAAAATGCCTGTTTTATTAAAAAAATTTAAAAAAATAGTTCCAGCTTCCATTACTCTCCCCTCCTCCAAAAGTGAAAGCAACCGCGCCCTGGTCATAAACGCCCTTGCCGGTTCGGGTTTCCAAATTCAGAATCTTTCTGAAGCAAGGGATACTGAAATCATGCTCCGCCTCTTGTCATCCGGTGATAAAGTATTGGATGTATTGGATGCAGGGACAACGATGCGATTCCTGACGTCCTTTTTCAGCACCCGGAATATGAATAAGGTGCTGACGGGTTCCCGCCGAATGAGAGAGCGACCAATCGGGCTGCTGGTTGATGCGTTGCGCAGCCTCGGCGCTAATATCGATTACCTTGAAAAACAGGGATTTCCGCCAATAGAAACCATTTCATTTTCTGAACAGAAGGCTGAAAGGATCTCGATTCGCGGCGATATCAGCAGCCAGTTCATATCAGCCATACTGATGGTAGCCCCCGCACTGCCCATGGGCCTGGTCGTGGAATTAACTGGAAAAATTGGGAGCAGGCCATATATCGACATGACCCTTGGGATCATGGCCCATTTCGGCATAAATTATCAATCACAGGGAAATCTGATCACCATAAAAAATCAGCCCTATCTTGCGAGGCCATTCACCGTAAGTCCCGATTGGTCGGGAGCAAGTTATTGGTACAGTCTGGTCGCACTGGCTGAAGAGGCTGAGATACGCCTCCCCGGCTTAAGTGAATCCTCATACCAGGGCGACAGGGTAATCTCCCGGATCATGCATTCGCTGGGTGTTACCAGTAAAACCGGTGATGGCGGGATCACCCTGTCAAAAAGAGATCACGAGAAAGAGATGTCATGGGATTTTACGGACTGTCCTGACCTGGTACAGACGGTTGTGGTTACGGCAGCGGCAAAAGGGGTTATCCTTCATCTCCGGGGAATTGAAAGCCTTCGCATAAAGGAAACAGACAGGATAGCCGCACTTCAAAAGGAACTGGCTAAGACCGGGGCTGTATTGAAGGAGACCGGTAATGGAGAATTTATCCTGCATCCTTGCGAAAGGAATAAGCTGCCGGGATACATCGAATTCGAAACTTACGATGACCACCGCATGGCCATGGCATTCGCACCGTTTGCCGCACTGACGGATACAACTATCCTTGGACCCGATTCGGTGAAGAAATCCTATCCCGGGTTCTGGAACGATCTTGAAAAGGCAGGGATCCGTCTTATCTATAGCTGATCCCTTTAACGGTTCATTTCAGGTAGCTGAAATTATGCCCTGCAGGCAGTTGCTTCAGGAACGCAATGAAAAGTTTGATGATGTTCTCGATATCCTGGTAATGAACCATTTCTACCGTGGTATGCATATATTTCAGCGGCAGGGAAATCAGGGCCGATGGAACTCCTCCGTTTGAATAGGCAAAGGCATCGGTATCGGTCCCTGTAATCCGGGAGCTTGCCGATAACTGGTAGGGGATTTTATTTTTATCCGCCGTTTTCATCAGCATTTTGAGCACGTTATTATGTACTGCCGGCGCATAGGTCAATACAGGGCCGGACCCGCATTTCTGGTCACCCTGCTTGATTTTATTATATTGAGGCGATTGAGTGTCATGAGTTACGTCGGTTACTATGGCGAGATCGGGCATGATTCGCTGGGTAATCATTTCGGCCCCCCTCAGTCCAACCTCTTCCTGGACCGAGTTGGTAATATACAGGGCATAGGGAAGCTTTATCTTGTTTTCCTTCAGCCTCCTGGCCACTTCAGCGATCATGAAACCCCCTACCCGGTTATCCAAAGCCCTGCCCACCAGGAATTTCTTGTTGATCTCCGTCAGGTCTTCATCGAATGTTACTACGCAGCCCACGTGAATTCCCATCGACCGGACCTCCTTATCGGAAGAGCATCCGCAATCAAGGATCACCGTGTCGACATCCATTTTCAGCTCGGACTTGGGATCGCGTACATGGATCGCCGGCCAGCCGAAAACGGCAGGATAGTTCCCCTTCTCGGTATGGATTTTCGCCCGCATGGAAGGGGCGATCTGGTAATCGGATCCTCCGTTCCGGATCACATAGATATACCCGTCTTTATTAATATAATTGACAAACCAGGAAATCTCATCCGCATGGGCTTCAATGACAACTTTGTACTTTAATTTCGGATTTATTACGCCGACTGCCGTTCCATACGAATCGGAAAAATAGTCATCGATAAAGGGCTTTATGTATTCAAGCCAGATTTTCTGCCCGCTGGCTTCGTATCCGGTTGGGGCTACGTTGTTCAAATAATTGAATAGGAATTCCCTGCTCTTTTTATCCATGTTTAAGTCATATTTCAGCAAATATAACCGACCTGCTTCTCTCTCCGCTGAAAAAATCTGAATTGAATTGCGGAAAATAACCTATAACTTATTTGAGGATTTGAAAAATAATTAAAAAAAAATCTACTTTTGTACAGAATAAAATTCTGATAATTTTTTATGAATAACCCGTTGAAACTCGATAAAACCGATAGAAAAATCCTTGAAATATTGCAAAAAAGCGCAAAAATTACCAATGCGCAGCTATCAAAGGAAATCGGATTATCGCCGGCGCCTACTTTGGAGAGGGTAAAAAAGCTTGAGAGCCATGGCGTCATCACAAGCTATCATGCCAAACTGAACACTGAAAAGATAGGGCTTGGCGTAAGCACTTTTGTCCTGGTAACCCTCCGGGGCCATAACCGGGAAAACATTGAACAGTTCATGCAGGAGATTGAAAAGATCGACGAAGTTATAGAATGTCATCATATTACGGGAGCGGGCGATTTCATTCTGAGGATAATATCAAAGGATATACGGTCGTACCAGAAGCTGATGCTGGAGAAAGTCAGCGATATTAAGGTAGTGGATAATATGCAGTCGATGGTGGTGCTTTCCACCTTCAAGGACAGCAAGGTATTGCCCATCCCGGAAAATATCGACTTGCATGGAATATAAAATTAAATTTCTATGAATGTTGTTAAGGACGTTATCCTGGATAAAGGACAAATCCTGCGTAAGATCAAACGCATAAGTTTTGAGATCCTTGAAAATAACTTCGACGAAAAGGAACTCATATTTGCCGGAATAGCTGATGGAGGTTATTTGCTAGCCGGCCTGATTGTGGACGAGCTGAAAAAGGTTTCAGGTTTCAAACTCCGTCTTGTAAAGATCATCCTCGATAAAAAGGCCCCTTTGAAAAGCAGAATCGACGTTGATTGCGACATCAAAGCCCTGAAAGATAAATCGATTATCATTGTTGATGATGTGCTTCATACAGGACGGACCTTCGTTCAAAGCATGAAACCTTTCCTCGAAGTGGATGTAAAAAAAATACAAACGGCAGTGCTTGTGAACCGCTCTCATACCATGTTTCCGGTTACTGCTAATTATACAGGGTATGAGCTTTCAACCACCCTGAATGACCGGATCCTGGTTGATCTTAGCTCAAAAGATTTCGGCGTATACCTTTATTAACCGATCATGTCAGAATCCAAACCATCCGCTAAAAGAGTCACCACGCATACATTGCAGGAGATGAAGCAAAGAGGGGAAAAGGTGAGCATGCTTACCGCTTATGATTATTCGATGGCCAGGGTCATCGATGCTTCCGGCGTAGATGTTATTCTTGTGGGTGATTCTGCATCCAATGTGATGGCGGGCCATGAAACCACCCTGCCCATCACCCTCGACCAGATGATCTATCATGCGTCCTCCGTCGTAAGGGCTGTTACCCGGGCGCTGATCATCGTTGATATACCCTTCGGCTCTTACCAGGGCGATTCCTCCGACGCTCTGCATTCAGCCATCAGGATCATGAAAGAATCCGGGGCTCATGGGGTTAAAATGGAAGGCGGGATTGAGGTGAAGGACTCGGTCGAAAGAGTGATCTCTGCCGGCATTCCTGTCATGGGCCATCTCGGGCTCACCCCCCAGTCTATTTACAAATTTGGGACGTACTCTGTCAGGGCCACTGCCGAATCGGAAGCCCGGAAGTTGATGGACGATGCCATTCTCCTCGAACAATGCGGGTGCTTTGCCGTTGTACTGGAAAAAATTCCTGCCCGGCTCGCAAAAGATGTTGCCGGGAAGTTAGCCATTCCTGTCATCGGGATCGGGGCCGGCCCCGGAGTCGACGGGCAGGTCCTGGTTATGCATGATATGCTGGGTCTGAATACGGAATTTAAGCCTCGCTTCCTCCGGAGGTATGCCGACCTGAATGAAATTGTAACCAGGGCTGTGTCGAGGTACATTGAAGATATCAAATCCGGGGATTTCCCGAACGAATCTGAAAGCTACTGATTTATGCTAAAAAAAACAGTGGATTATTCCATCCTATTGGCGTTCGCCTTACTGGCGGTGATGCCTTGTTCCGGACAGGATGTTTATAATTATTCAGGGAAAAGATACAATCCCTATCTCGACAGATTTTCACTAAGTATAGGTGCCGGGCTTTCGGCATATAACGGTGAACTCAGCACATTTTTTAAGCCCAAACTGCAGAATTATTACCTTAACCCGGGACTTGGGCTTTCATTCGCCTACCGCTTGCTCGATAACGTGAGTTTCAAGGCTGAAACAAATTTCTTTACATTGTCTTCCGAGTCTGAACCTGTCGCAAGCGATCCCATAAACGAGGTTTTCTGGTCTTATAACCTCGACTATTTTGTCGCGGGTGTCGTGGATTTCATTCCTCAGAAAAGAATTGACGCCATGTTTTCGAGATGGAACGGGTCCTTATCCGCAGGTATCGGTCAGGTTATTTTTTCACCGCGGGATAATGTGGCAGGCGGCAAGAAGTTCGGTCAAATAATATCCTCTGGTTCGACTTCGTCCCAATATGAATACGCAAGACTGTCGGTTATCTATACCCTTGGCGCAGCCGTAAAGTATTATATAAATAAAAATCAATATCTGAGCCTGGAAGGGACTTACCGCTTTACCAGGACTGATTTCCTGGATGCGCTAAAAGATACCTCACATTCTCCCTTTGACCGGTACCTGACTTTGCAGTTCAGGTATACGATCATTTTTGACTCAACGCCCAATGGAATCATCAATTACGAAAAATACCGTAAGATGTACAGCCCCAGGTAATTCGGTTAAATCAATTTCAGAATATTTAGTTGTATATTTTTGCCAAAATATATTTATAAATGAGTGAACAGGTTATATCCTTGAAATCCGGCAGTTTGGTAGTTCCAGACGAGCCGGTAATTCCTTTCATCGAGGGCGATGGGACGGGTATCGATATCTGGCCAGCAGCCAAAAATGTCATCGAAGGCGCCGTATTGAAAGCTTATAAGGGAAAGCGGAAGATCGTATGGAAGGAGGTATTCGCCGGTGAGAAATCATTTAAAAAGTTCAATAGTTGGCTTCCTGACGAGACCCTGGAGTCTTTCACAAAGTACCTGGTTGGCATCAAGGGCCCCCTGACAACCCCGGTAGGGGGCGGGATCAGGTCGCTGAATGTTGCCCTGCGCCAGAAACTCGACTTGTATGCCTGTGTTCGACCGGTCCGCTGGTTCAAGGGAACTCCATCGCCGGTAAAAGAGCCCTGGAAAACGGATATGGTAATTTTTCGGGAGAATACCGAAGACATTTATGCAGGGATCGAATTTCAGGAAGGCACTGAGGATAACAGGAAATTCCTCAAATTGATGAATGAAAATTTCCCGGCTCATTACGGCAAGATCAGGTTCCCGGATTCTTCAGGAATCGGAATAAAGCCCATCTCCAGGGAAGGCACCGAGAGGCTGGTGCGTGCCGCAATTCAGTATGCAATCAGACAAAAAAAGCCGAGCCTGACCCTTGTGCATAAAGGGAATATCATGAAATTCACCTCCGGAGCTTTTCGCGACTGGGGATACGGACTTGCGAAGCGGGAATTCGGGGCAAAAGACCTGGATGGCGGACCATGGCAATCTGTTGAGAAGGATGGACATAAACTCGTGATCAAAGATGTGATCGCCGATGCATTTCTCCAGCAGATCCTGTTACGTCCATCGGATTATTCTGTCATTGCCACACCTAACCTGAACGGAGATTATATTTCCGATGCTTCCGCGGCCATCGTAGGCGGCATCGGAATTGCGCCTGGAGGTAATATTAATTACGTGACGGGTCATGCGATATTTGAAGCCACTCACGGCACGGCTCCGAAATACGCGGGGCAGGACAAAGTCAACCCGGGCTCGGTCATCCTTTCCGGAGCCATGATGCTCGAATACCTCGGCTGGCAGGAAGCGGCCGGATTGATATACAAAGGGCTTGAAAAATCCATTGATCTGAAAACAGTCACCTACGACCTTGAAAGGCTGATGGAAGGGGCCACCCTTCTGAAATGCTCCGAATTCGGCATACAAATTGTGAATAATATGTAAGCCCTAACGGTCGTTACAATTAAAAAAGAATACAATTTATGGAAGAAACCATTCCTCTGTTTCCCCTCAAACTGGTTGCTTTCCCTGGAGAATTGGTTAACCTTCATATTTTCGAACTTCGTTATATCGATCTTATCCACGATGTGCTGGCAGGGAACCGGAGATTCGGTATCCCTTCATTTATCAATAATACGATCGAATACGGGACCCTGATGGAAGTGATTGAAGTTTCCAAAACTTACGACGACGGCAGAATGGACATTAGGACCAAAGGTCTTAAGGTATTCCGTGTGCTGGAATACCTGAATCCTTCTCCCGATAAACGATATACGGTCGGCACAGTTCGATATATCGATAATAAGACTGAACAGGATCCATTCCTGAAAAGCTATATGATTGAAAAACTGGATGAATTTTTTGCATGCCTTCATTTTATCGGTAAGGTAACTATCAGCGAAGAAACCGTATCTTACGATGTTGTGCATAAGCTGGGACTAAAAATAGAAGAAGAATACAAGATCCTGAGAATGAACCGGGAAATCGACCGGCAGGAATTTATCACCGATTACCTCGACAGAACCATTCCTACCCTAAAAAGCGCTGAAAAAGCCAGGGAAATCATAAAAATGAACGGGCATTTCAAATACCTCGACCCTATTAATTTTTAATTAGTATCTTTATTGAATGGGCGAATCTTATTTCACCGAATTCGGGATTGTATTGCTGTTCCTGATCGGTGGGGCAATCTTTATATCCGTTGCCCTGGGTGTTGCCGCTCTGATCAGGCCGCATCGCCCCAATCCCGAAAAACTGGCCACTTACGAATGCGGAGAAGAACCGGCTGGCGGCGCCTGGGGAAAATTCAATATCAGGTTTTATGTGATTGCCCTGATTTT
>DATDPY010000264.1:0-2885 GCA_035292565.1 Cyclobacteriaceae bacterium
TCTCGGTCGGTTTCGGCTTTGTCGACGGCAGTATAGGCAGCACAATTGATACAGAAATCCGGCTTTTGCAAGTCAAAAAAAGAATTCACGGCCGGCTTATCGGTCAGGTCAAGTTCGGGAAGATCTGTGAAAATAAAATGAAAGGAAGGGTTACCGGTCCATGCCTTGAACTCCCCGCCCAACTGCCCCATAGCCCCTGTAACAAGTATTTTTATCGGAATGCCGGGCATGAAATCATTATTCAGTCAAAGCTATTTATAGCGGATTCCTGCCCCGGAAATAAATCCCTGGAGGGATTTCAGGTCCCGCACCATCTTTGATTTTACCTGGTCAAGTTCTGATTTTGCAGGTAACATGGAATCCGGGCTGTCAGTTAGGGGATATTCAAAGTGCATCGATATCGTTGCACGGACCCCCATTTTTTTTAACATTCCGAAGTATTGTCCGAAGTCGACCATCCCTTCTCCTACGGGTGAATTAAAGTCTACCCATTTCCCGTTAACCATTTTCCAGTAAAAATCCTTGATATCGATGGTATGGATAAAAGGCCGGATGAGTTCAAGTCCAAGCGGCCAACATGTGCCGCCTTCCACCGTTGCATGCCGTATATCATACTGGCACCCGATCCAATTGGGATCAAGTTTTGCCAGGATGCGATGAAGGTCCCATACCGGGGCTCCAATATGCAGGCCGGCATGATTCTGATAATCCCCGATAATCCCGTATTTTTTATTCATATCAGCCAATGCGCGGAACTGCGGAATGGAACCGTTCAGGTTATCCACCAGGCTTTTTTCATGATTATAGCCAAGCCATCCCATCCGGTAATATTTTATTCCCAATCCTGAGGCCGTCGCGAGGATCTTTTCTGTATGGGGCTCGGATACTGCAGTAATCGAAGTGGTGATCGCCGGGACGGTAACCCCTGCTTTTTTAGCAGCTTCCACCGCTCTGGGCAGATCCCGTTCAACATTTTCAGGCAGAACATGGCCTTCAGGTCTGACAGTTAAGTCAATCCCGTCAAATCCCATTTCTTTTATAACGCCGGCCATTTCTTCGTAATCAAGAAAATGAAGGTGTTTTGAAAAGACGCAGATTGCATCAATCTGGGCGTCGGCGGAATTGCGATATCTTTCTGCGACCCTTGACTTTGCGTTCAGCATTCCGCTGGCCAGGGGGGCTGAGATTCCCAAAAGGGCCAATTGTTCAAGGAATTTCCTTCTTCCGGATCCTGTTTGAAGCGACATAGTTTTAATCAAATAAAGTTTTCTATTTAATATCTATTGAACATACCCAGTTTAAAATTTACCAATATTTATCAGGAATACCACCAATCGGGAATAATCTTTAAAACCTTGCGGTAATTCCAGCCCTGCGGCACTCCGGCGATAATTAAAATATATCCGCCTGTTTTTCAGTGATGGGAATTATCCTGTATTGCCTGTCCCTTCGAAGGTATACCTGCAATATTCTTTGTATATCCTGGTTATCAGGGTAACTTTTAATATAGGTTTTCAGGGAAGGCAAATCATCAACTATTATATTTTCATTGAAGAACCCGAATCCTTTATACACCCCTTTTTCAATCCATACGACTGAAGATTCCCCTGGTTCCCGTCCCTTGCCCACAATAGCTACGGATAAGTTCTCGCCGCTAAGCGACTTCATGAACCTGCTCACTTTTTTATTATATGACCGTGATGATTCCTTGCCAATGCATGCGCCCCCGCATTGCTTTATGCTAAAATCGAAACAGGCTCCTGCCGTTTTCTGCAGGCCGGCGAGCTTCGGGCACATCGAATATTCGGCGGATTTCCTGAGCATGAATGCGCGGGCTTCAGCCGAGGACCGGAATGATGCGACGGGGAAGCCGTCACGCCCTATCCTGCTTATGGAGAAACGCTTGTAACCTGCCTGGTCCTCATAAGGGAAAATGCCATAATTCAATCCGGTCTTTTTCTGCATCCGGTTATACATCGGCCATAGCCTCTTGATCTCATGATCCTCATATAACAGGGAAATCAGCTCATTGCCGCATAATTCATAACTTATATTACGGATTTCTTCCATCAGCCTCCTTTTCCCTGTCGTTTCCGAGCCGGGAGCGAAATGCCCCTTAATCCTGGATTTGATGTTGTTTGCCTTGCCTACGTAAAGCACTTTCCCCTTATGATCAATAAAGTAATATACGCCGGGAGCTTCAGGGAGGCTTTCATACTGTTCCCTGGGCAGGTTTGGCGGAAGATAGCCTTCAACAGAAGATCGTTTTAGCGAACTCTGGATATGACCGTCCCTGTCATTTTTGATCAGCAAGCCCAGGATTTTTGCAGTGGCCTCTGCATCTCCGAAAGCCCGGTGCCTGTTCTTGATCTTAATATTCAGCTGTTCACAAAGGTTTCCAAGGCTATAGGATGGAAAACCCGGGAAAATCTTGCGCGACAGCCTGACCGTACAGAGTTTCCTGGCGGCAAAATCGCCACCCAGGGATCTGAATTCCTGCCGGATAAAATTATAATCGAAATTTACATTATGGGCAACAAAGATCCTTCCATCGAGCAGTTTATACACTTCTTTGGCAATCTCAAAAAACCTGGGGGCATTTTGCACCATTTCATTCGTGATCCCTGTCATGGAAGTGATCCAGGGCGGGATCATCGCCTCGGGGTTTACCAATGACTGGTATTTTCCGATTACTTTCCGTCCGTCGTGGATGACGATGGCAATTTCCGTTATCCGATCATTTCCAGTATAACTTCCTGTCGTTTCAATATCTACGATAGCATAATCCATGAATCACCGGTAAGAATCCCTGTCATGCAAAAATAGTTTTTTGGAGGCTTCTGGCGATGGAAAAATTGCATTCCCCGCAGGAAGGAGGTCACGAC
>DATDPY010000265.1:0-18747 GCA_035292565.1 Cyclobacteriaceae bacterium
CCTTACCTGCCTTGCCAGCCTTGCGGCGAACCTTCTCTCCAAGGTACCTGATCCCTTTACCTTTATAAGGCTCTACAGGCCTCAGGGATTTTATTTTTGCTGCGACCTGACCCACCAGCTGCTTATCAAAACCTTCGATAACAATTTTTGGATTTTGACCTTTCTCCAGAACGGTATTAACTTTAATTTCAGGAGGAAGTTTAAAATAGACATGGTGTGAAAATCCAAGGCTCAGGTCAAGCACATCCTTATTGAGGACTTCCACCTTGTAACCAACACCTACAAGTTCCAGCTCCTTCACATAACCTTTGGTCACACCCGTGATCATATTATTGATAATTGCCCTGTAAAGGCCATGCATTGCCTTGTGCCTTTTCTGTTCAGTTGGCCTTTTTACTGCCAGGATATCGCCGTTAATATCAATAAGCATATCACGGTCAATAACCTGCTTTAGTTCACCTTTAGGCCCCTTAACTGAAACGATATGATCATTCCCGCAGGTAACGGTTACTCCTGCAGGGATCTGGATCGGCTTATTTCCAATTCTTGACATTTTTCCAGATTAATAAACATAACATAAAACTTCTCCGCCGACTCCTTCCTTCCGGGCTTCCTTGTCGGTCATAACTCCCTTATTCGTAGACAAAATCGCAATTCCAAGCCCGTTCAATATCCTGGGAATTTTATCTTTTCTTACATATTTCCTCAATCCCGGTGTGCTGGCGCGTTTCAATCGCTGGATTGCAGAGGTCTTTGTTTCCGGATTATATTTCAATGCTATTTTAATGGTAGCAGGAAGAGTGCTGTTATCATACTTATAATTTTGAATATACCCCTTCTCGTGAAGCACCTTCGTTATTTCTTTCTTGATCTTCGATGACGGAACTTCAACAATCCGGTGGTTTGCCTTGATGGCATTTCTGATCTTTGTAAGATAGTCTGAAATAGGATCCATATTCTAGTTTATAATTTTCGAATAATCCATTGTTTACCAGCTCGATTTGGTTATCCCTGGAATTTTACCCTGGGAAGCCATATCCCTGAATGCTATCCTGGAAATGCCGAATTTCCTGATAAACCCTCTCGGGCGACCCGACATCTTGCAACGGCTATGAAGCCTGACCGGAGACGCATTTCTGGGCAGCTTATCGAGGGCAAGCCAATTGCCGGCTTCTTTGAGAGCCTTTCTTTTGGCGGCGTATTTTGCCACCATTCTTTCCCGTTTCAGTTGTCTGGCTTTTACAGAAGTTTTTGCCATATCAATTTATTTTCTAAATGGTAAACCCATGGATTTCAGCATCTCATAACTTTCCTCATCGGACTTGGCCGTGGTAACGAAGGTGATATCCATACCTGAAATCCTGTTTATTTTTTCAATGCTGATCTCAGGAAAGATGATTTGTTCCTTGATACCGAGCGTATAGTTCCCGCGTCCATCGAATCCTTTTTCGTCGATTCCCCGGAAGTCCCTGACCCTGGGCAATGCAACCGACACAAGCCTGTCGATGAATTCGTACATAAGGTCTCCTCTCAGGGTTACCTTAGCCCCGATGGGCATGCCTTCGCGAAGCTTAAAGTTTGACACCGATTTTTTGGCCTTGGTTGGGACGGCCCTCTGTCCGGTTATTAATGTCAACTCTTCGACTCCTGAATCAACCAGCTTCTTATCGGCGGAAGCCGCACCGATCCCACGGTTTACAACCACCTTCGATACTTTGGGCACCTGCATCACGGAACTGTATTTAAATCGCTCCATCAGTGCCGGAACCACCTCTTTCTTATATTTTTCTTTTAACCTCGGCTTATGCATTTTTTATAAATTCTCCGGTTTTTTTGGAATATCTTTCGAGCCTGCCGCCATCGTTCAGCTTCCTGCCGATCTTCGTGGCTTCCCCCGTAGAAGGATCAATCACCTTGAGATTACTGATATGAACCGGTGATTCACGCTTTTCAATACCTCCGTTTGGGTGTGTGGCTGAGGGCTTCAGATGTTTGGTGACCATGTTGATCCCCTCAACCAGGGCCTTGTTCTTGGCGCGAATGACTTCAAGAACCCTGCCCTTCTTTCCCCGTGAATTACCCGCTATGACCAAAACGGTGTCTCCTTTTCTGATATGCAGTTTGTTACCCATACGTTTACAATACTTCAGGTGCCAAAGAAACAATTTTCATATACTGCTTTTCCCTCAATTCCCTGGCGACCGGACCGAAGATCCTGGTCCCCCTGGGCTCATCCGTAGGATTCAACAGCACAACGGCATTATCTTCAAAACGAATATAGGATCCGTCCTTCCTACGCACAGGATTTGTGGTCCTTACGATTACAGCCTTGGATATAGTGCCTTTTTTTATTTGGCTGGTGGTCAGGGCCGATTTAACCGTAACGATAACTTTATCCCCTACCGAAGCATATCTCCGGCCGCTTCCTCCCAGGACCCTGATTACCAGTACTTCCTTGGCGCCGCTGTTATCGGCCACATTCAACCTTGATTCCTGTTGTATCATGACTATTTTGCTCTTTCAATTATTTCAACCAACCTCCAGCGCTTTAATTTGCTTAAAGGCCTTGTCTCCATTATGCGGACGGTATCCCCTACATTGCATTCATTCTTTTCATCGTGTGCCGCAAACTTGCTGGTCCGGGCAATGAATTTTCCATACATCGGATGCTTGAATTTCCGATGTACCGCAACCGTTATGGTTTTTTTCATCTTGTTGCTGACAACCTTTCCAACTCGTTCTTTCCTGAGATTCCTTTCCATAAATTTATTTTTGTGATTGCCCTTCCTTCTCCCGGATAACCGTCATTATCCTGGCGATGAGCTTTCTTGCCTCATTGATTTTCATCGGGTTCTCAATTGGCGAAATGGCATGCGCAAAACGAAGCTTCACAAGTCCTTCCTTTTCAGCAGCCAGTCTTCTGATTAATTCGTCAACCGTCAACGACCGTAGTTCCGTGTTTTTCATGATCTATTCAACGTAATCTCTTCTGACAACAAACTGGGTCCTAAGCGGCAGTTTCTGTGCCGCGAGCCTGAGCGATTCTTTGGCCTGGGCTACCGGCACCCCTGAAGATTCAACAAGGATTGTTCCCGGTTTAACGCAGGCTACCCAGAATTCAGGAGCGCCTTTTCCCTTACCCATTCTCACCTCAGCCGGTTTCTTGGTCATGGGCTTGTCGGGAAATATCCTGATCCAGACCTGTCCCTCCCGCTTCATCGCCCTTGTAATGGCGATTCGGGCTGCCTCAAGCTGACGCGCACTGATGAATCCCATTTCCAGAGATTTGATCCCGAACGTACCGAAAGAAATCTCGTTTCCCCTGGTTGCAATTCCTTTTATTTTCCCTTTCTGGGTTTTCCTGTATTTCGTTCTTTTTGGCTGCAACATGACGTAACACTATTTAATTTTATCTCCTCCTCCGCTTTAAGCCTTCGGGCTTCCTTTTCCTTCCGCCTTCAGCCGGTGTAAGCCCGATATTGGGCGAAAGGTCTCTTTTGCCGAATACCTCTCCTTTGAATATCCAGACTTTGATACCGATCTTACCATACACGGTCTGTGCTTCGGAAATCGCATAATCGATGTCCGCCCGAAGCGTATGCAAAGGGATCCTGCCCTCTTTATATTGTTCCCTCCTCGCCATTTCCGCCCCTCCGAGCCTTCCCGATACCTTCACCTTTATTCCCTGCGCTCCCACCCTCATGGCTGAGGCAATGGCCTGTTTCATCGCCCTGCGGTACGAGATCCTGGCCTGAAGCTGCTGGGCGATCGATTCTCCAACGAGGCGGGCATCGAGCTCGGGCCTTTTAATTTCATATATATTGATCTGTACATCCTTGCCTGTAATCTTCTTTAATTCTTCCTTTATCTTATCAACTTCCGTCCCGCCCTTGCCGATTACAACGCCAGGCCTCGCTGTATGGATTGTCAGGGTAATTCTTTTCAGTGTCCGTTCAATGACGATTTTGGATATCCCGCCTTTGGGAATCCTTGCTTCAATATAATTCCGGATGTTCTGGTCTTCGATCAGCTTGGATGAAAAAGTCTTTCCGCCATACCAATTCGAATCCCATCCTCTGATGATCCCAAGCCTTAAGCCAATCGGGTTTACTTTTTGTCCCATCAATCCAGTTATTTATACTTTTTTCTTAGTTTTTTTCTTTTTTCCCTCCGGAGCTGTTTCTACCTTTTTTTCAGGCTTAGGTTCAGCTTTGGGCTCCGGCTTCAGTTCCATCCTGCTGGCCACAATCAGCGTAACATGATTTGACCTTTTTCTGACTCTGTAAGCACGTCCCTGGGGAGCCGGTCGTACCCTTTTCATCATGCGGCCGCCATCGACGAAGATCTCTTTAATAAACAGGTCGGCATCTTCGATCTTTACATCTTCATGCTTATTCTGCCAGTTGGAGATTGCCGACAATAGTAATTTTTCAAGCTTCGAGGCACCGTAATTCGGCTGAAATTTCAGCAGGTTCAGAGCCTGGTTCACCTTTTGTCCCCTGATCAGGTCGGCTACCATCCTCATCTTGCGAGGCGATGTTGGTACATTCTTTAATTTTGCAACGGCTTCCATCTGAGGTATATTACTCTTTGTCTTTTTTGCCTGAATGTCCACGGAACTGCCTGGTAGGAGAAAATTCGCCAAGTTTATGGCCTACCATATTTTCAGTAACATATACAGGAATGAATTTATTTCCATTGTGAACGGCGAGCGTATGCCCAACGAAATCAGGAGATATCATGGAACGTCTTGCCCATGTTTTAATCACGGATTTCTTCCCCGAAATATTCATGGCCTCGATTTTCTTAACAAGGCGATGATCGATATACGGACCTTTTTTTAATGACCTTGCCATTTTACTTCCTTCTGCTTAAAATGAGCGAATTAGAATACTTTTTGGGATGCCTTGTCTTTTTGCCTTTTGCATATAAGCCCTTCCTCGACCTGGGATGACCGCCTGAAGCTTTTCCTTCGCCGCCACCCATGGGATGGTCGACCGGGTTCATGGCAACGCCGCGGTTCCTGGGCCTACGTCCAAGCCACCGCATCCTGCCTGCTTTGGAATAGGTAACGTTCATATGGTCAGGATTGGAGACAGCACCGATCGTGGCCGTGCACGAAGCGAGCACCATTCTCATCTCTCCTGAAGGCATCTTAAGAGTACAATATTTATCTTCCCTTGCCAGCAACTGGGCGTAGGTGCCGGCGCTTCTTGCAAGGGCACCGCCCTTCCCCGGAGTGATTTCGATATTATGGATAATACTTCCCAACGGGACATTGGTTAATGGCAGGTTATTTCCCAATTCCGGCGCAACATTCAAACCGGCGACAACCGTCTGTCCGACTTTTAACCCATCGGGAGCCAGGATATAGGATTTTGATCCATCGGCATAGTATAAGAGCGCAATCCTGGCCGAACGGTTTGGATCGTATTCGATGGATCGGACCTGTGCAGGTACATCCTTTTTTGCACGCCTGAAATCAACCAACCTGTAATTTCGTTTATGGCCACCACCCATGTAGCGCATGGTCATCTTCCCGGTATTGTTCCGCCCGCCAGTGCTTTTCAGTGATTTTACCAGCGATTTTTCAGGCTTCGCTTCGGTGACATCGTCAAATACGGGGGCGATTCGAAGCCTCTGTCCGGGTGTTACAGGCTTTATTTTCCTTACCGCCATTATTTATTTAATTATATTCCGCTATAAAAATCTATTACCTCTCCTTCAGTCAGCTTCACGATCGCCTTTTTGAAATTATTGGTCTTTCCGGTCATAATCTTGGTTTTGGAATACCTTACCTTTTCCTTGCCCATGTACCGCATCGTGGTGACTTTTTCAACATTGACCCCATACATTTTTTCCACTGCCTTCTTGATCTCAACTTTATTCGCATTCTTATCAACGATAAATCCATATTTGCCTTTTTCGTTGAGAGAAGTCACCTTTTCCGTGACCAGGGGTTTGATCAGAATATCCATAATTTTAACTCAAAACTTTTTCTATCGATGCCAGGGAACTTTCGAACAACAACACGCTTTCGGCGTGCAATAATTCGTATGTATTCAGGGAATCGGCGCTTACGACTCTGGCATTTTTTATATTCCTTGAAGACAATACAACATTATTATTGCTTGTCGGGATAACCAGGAGCGATTTCTTGTTGTCGACCTTAAGATCTTTGAGGAATTTCAAAAAATCCCTGGTTTTTGGAGCATCAAAATTAAAATCCTCAACCACTTTAATCTCATCCGCCTTGGCCTTATAGGATAATGCCGATTTCCGGGCAAGAACCTTAACCTTGTGGTTCATTTTAAATCCATAATCCCTCGGCCTTGGGCCGAAAACTCTGGCCCCTCCTTTAAATAAGGGTGACTTTATGCTTCCTGCCCTGGCTCCCCCGGTTCCTTTCTGTCTTTTGAGCTTCTTGGTGGATCCCGACACTTCAGATTTTTCCAGGGTTTTATGCGTACCCTGGCGTTTATTCGCCTGCAAATGCTTTATATCGAGGTAAATAGCATGGTCATTGGGCTTGATATTATAAATAGAATCCGATAATTCAGCCTTCCTGCCGCTACTCTTGCCATTACTTTTTAAAACAGAGATCTCCATAACCTTACTTCTCTAGTACTACGTATGAATTTTGAGAACCTGGAACCGCACCACTGATGAATACAAGGTTTTTCTCGGGCATGATTTTCATGATTCTGAGATTGATCGTTTTCACCCGGTGATTACCCATGCGACCAGCCATTTTAAGTCCTTTAAAAACTCTGGAGGGATCTGATCCCGCACCTACCGATCCAGGGGCCCTTTTCCTGTCGTGCTGACCATGCGTCGTGCCCCCAACCCCGCTGAAACCGTGACGCTTTACCACTCCCTGGAAACCTTTCCCTTTGGAAATTCCGATAGCATCCACATAATCTCCTTCCTTGAAGACCTCATCAACCTTTATGACCTGCCCCAGCTCCACTTCTTTCCCGAATTCGACGCGGAAATTCCGGAATTCGACGACTTTCCGTTTCGGCGTGGTTTTAGCCTTTGAAAAATGCCCCATTAAAGGCTGATTTGTATTCTTCTCCTTTTTTTCGCCATATGCTAATTGTATGGCTTTATACCCATCAGAATCAGGGTTTTTAATCTGCGTTACAACGCAAGGTCCTGCCTGAATTAGGGTACAGGCCACATTGCGCCCCTCCTCATCGTAGAGGTTGGTCATACCTATTTTTTTTCCAATTATCCCCGACATGGTATTACAATATTTACGGCCTTTTAAGGCGATCCTTTAAGAAAGGACTGCAAAGGTATGCATTTAATCTTAAATTCAAAACCATCAAATCCAAATTTGACTCATAAAAAAAGGGAACCGGAGGTTATTCAGTTCCTCAAAATCCTGCTGCCAGGACTATACTTTTATCTCCACATCCACACCGCTCGGCAGCTCCAGTTTCATCAAAGCGTCGACGGTTTTGGTGCTGTTGGAATATATATCTACAAGACGTTTATAGGTACATAGCTGAAACTGTTCACGTGATTTTTTATTCACATGAGGCGACCGCAATACGGTAAAGATCTCCTTCTCCGTAGGCAACGGGATTGGGCCGCTTACAATAGCGCCGGTGGTTTTGACAGCCCGTACGATTTTCTCGGCAGATTTATCCACGAGATTATGATCGTAGGACTTTAACTTGATTCTTATTTTCTGTGTCATATTATTGACCTTTTACAATCGCTATAACTTTTTCTGAAAGATTATCCGGCACCTGGGCATAATGGGAGAAGGTAAGATTTGCCGAAGCCCTTCCTGATGAAATCGTCCTGAGATCGGTTACATATCCGAACAATTCCGCCAGGGGAACATCTGCCTTGATCAACTGGGCGCCCCCTTTAATGTCAATTCCCTTCATTATTCCCCGTCTTTTATTTAGATCGCCCGTAACAGGTCCTGTATATTCATCCGGCGTCACCACTTCTATAGCCATGATCGGCTCGAGCAGCTTGGGATTTGCCTTCCTGGCAGCTTCCTTAAAGCCAATCCTGGCGGCAAGTTCAAACGACAGGGAATCCGAATCCACATCATGGTAGGAACCATGGTACAGTTTCACTTTCATCTTTTCCACAGGATACCCAGCCAGCGGGCCGTTCTTCATTGCTTCCCTGAATCCTTTCTCAACCGCGGGGATATATTCCCGGGGAATCACACCACCAACCACCTTATTTTCGAACTGCAGACCCGGGGTTTTGAATTCCGGATCCTGGGGCCCTAGCTCAAACCTGATATCGGCATATTTGCCCCGGCCGCCGGTTTGTTTCTTATATAGTTCCCGATGATCGACCGTGTCGGTGATGGCTTCCTTGTAGGCTACCATCGGGGCGCCCTTGTTCACCTCAACGTTAAATTCCCTTCTCATCCGGTCGAGTATAATTTCAAGGTGCAATTCACCCATTCCTTTTAAAACGGTCTGACCGGTTTCATGGTCGGATTCGATCCTTAAAGTCGGGTCCTCTTCAAGCAATTTCTGTATAGCCATGGACATCCGGTCCTGGTCGGCCTGTTTCCTGGGTTCAATTGCATATCCGATAACCGGTTCCGGGAAGGACATGGATTCCAGGATGATCTGGTTTTTTTCCGTTACCAGGGTATCGCCGGTTTTTATATCCTTAAAGCCAACGGCGGCGGCGATATCTCCTGCCTCCACAATGTCGATGGGATTCTGTTTATTGGCATGCATCTGAACCAGCCGTGAGATCCTTTCTTTCCGCCCGGTCCTCATATTGTGGATATATGAACCGGCTGAAAGCTGGCCGGAGTAAACACGAATAAAACATAATCGGCCCACAAATGGGTCGGTGGCAATCTTAAATGCAAGAGCTGCAAAAGGTTTGCTTGGGTCTGGCTCCCGGATTTCTTCCTTTTCCGTATAAGGATTCATCCCTGTTACTGGCGGAAGATCAATAGGGGACGGAAGGTACTGGCAAACGGCATCGAGTAGTGCCTGAACACCTTTATTTTTAAAAGCCGAACCACAGAGTACCGGTGTACAGGTCATATCAATCACTGCCTTCCTTATGGCTTCCCTTAGTTCTTCCTCGGTGATTGAATCGGGATTTTCAAAAAACTTTTCGAGGATGGCATCATCATATTCCGCAACGCTCTCAACGAGTTTTTGTTTCCACTCGAGCACAGTATCAGCCAGATCTTCCGGAACTGATTCAACCATATAGGTCATTCCTTTGTCTTCCTCGTTCCAGATTATAGCTTTGTTGGTGATCAGGTCAACAACACCCCTGAAGTTATCTTCCGATCCGAGGGGTACCTGCAGGGGAATAGGTTTGGCTCCAAGTTTTTCCCTGATCTCTTTAACTACATTAAAGAAATCGGCTCCTGCTCTGTCCATCTTATTCACAAAACAAACCCGGGGCACTTTGTATTTGTCTGCCTGCCTCCAAACGGTTTCTGACTGGGGTTCTACGCCGGATACTGCGCAGAACAATGCAACGGCGCCGTCGAGCACGCGGAGAGACCTCTCCACTTCTACGGTGAAATCGACATGCCCCGGTGTGTCGATTATATTGATGCGGTAATCCTGAGTTAAATCAATCGGCTTGCCCTGATAGGTAGGATATTTCCATAATGTGGTCGTTGCTGCGGATGTTATGGTAATTCCCCTTTCCTGTTCCTGTTCCATCCAATCCATTACGGCGGCCCCCTCGTGCACCTCCCCCATTTTATGGGTTATGCCGGTATAATACAAAATCCTTTCGGTCGTTGTGGTTTTCCCGGCATCGATATGGGCCATGATGCCAATGTTCCTTAAATATTTAAGATCTCTGCCGGTCATTCAGTCAATTAAAATCTAAAGTGTGAAAAGGCTTTATTTGCTTCAGCCATTTTATGTGTGTCTTCTCTCTTCTTAACTGCTGCGCCTTCCCCCTTGGAAGCGGCCAGGATCTCACCGGCCAATCTTTCCGTCATGGTTTTTTCATTTCGCGCAACCGCATATTTGATCAGCCACTTCATCCCAAGCGCAACTTTCCGGTCGGGCCTGACCTCAGTCGGAACCTGGAAAGTGGCCCCGCC
The DNA here is from genome assembly GCA_035292565.1 of Cyclobacteriaceae bacterium. Taxonomy (GTDB): domain Bacteria; phylum Bacteroidota; class Bacteroidia; order Cytophagales; family Cyclobacteriaceae; genus DATDPY01. The sequence continues at coordinate 10,079 of DATDPY010000265.1, forward strand.
CACTCTACGGCTTTTTACTTCGAGCGAGGGCATGATATTATTCAATGCTTTCTTCCATACCTCAAGTCCATTCTCACCGGCTTTTTCTTCCACAATTTCAATAGCGTCATAAAAAATATTGTAGGAAAGATTCTTTTTGCCTTTCTCCATAAGGTTATTCACAAACCTTGTTACCAGAACATCGTTAAATTTTGGATCGGGAATCAGGATCCTTTTCTTAGGTTTGGCCTTTCTCATCGCTGCTTATTGTTGTTTAGCTTTCGGTCTTTTTGCTCCGTATTTTGATCTGCCCTGTAACCGACCTTCAACTCCGGCAGTATCCAGCGCACCCCTGATGATATGATACCGCACACCGGGGAGGTCCTTTACCCTTCCCCCGCGGATCAAAACCAGGGAATGTTCCTGCAGATTATGCCCCTCTCCTCCAATGTAAGCATTCACTTCATTGTTATTTGTAAGCCGCACCCTGGCCACTTTACGCAACGCGGAATTCGGTTTCTTGGGAGTGGTTGTGTATACCCTCGTACACACTCCCCTTCGTTGCGGACATGAATCAAGGGCAGGGGATTTGGACTTGTAATGCTTTGATTTCCTTCCCTTCCTTATTAATTGCTGTATCGTCGGCATATAATTTTATTTGTTACGGATATACCTTAAAAATTAGGACTGCAAAAGTATTCATTAACTTAAATTATCCAAAGCATTTGGGTGAATTAATGGGATTCAGGCCTCCCCTACTGTCCCTCCGAAATTAATGGGGAATTTGGGGCCGTCGTCGGTCTTTTTTATCGTCCCGAATGTCTCCTCATACTTCCGGATATTATCAATCAGGGCATTGGAAAATCGTTTGGCATGCTCTGGAGTAATCACGATTCGCGATTTCACTTTTGCTTTGGGAACACCGGGCATCAACCTGATGAAGTCGATGACAAACTCGCTATTCGAGTGGGCAATCATGGCAAGATTGGAATAAATCCCTTCCGCAATCTCCTCCGAAAGCTCAATATTGATCTGGTTTGCATTGGGTTTGGCTGACTTTTTCGAATTGTCTTCCATGTTTACTTCATTTGATGTTCCTTGCTCCTTGTGAATTCTTCCTTCGATTCCATGAGCTGTTCGAATTCTTCCTTGGATGTGACAATCAGCCTGATATACTCCCTCACACCTGTTCCGGCCGGGATAGGGTGACCGACAATAACATTTTCTTTCAGCCCGATAAGTTCGTCGGTTTTACCACGGATGGAGGCTTCGCTCAGGACCTTGGTGGTTTCCTGGAACGATGCGGCGGACAATACGCTCTGGACCCCCAAAGACGCCTGGGTAATCCCCTGCAAATTCGGCTTGGAAACGGCGGCTTGCGCATCCCTGACGCTCGCAATACGAAGGTCCCTTCGCTTCAGGCTTGAATTTTCATCCCGTAACCTGCGCGCTGTAATGATCTGGCCTGGTTTCAAGGTTTCCGAATCTTTCTGGTCGATAATCACTTTTTTGTCGAGGATTAAATCGTTTTCTTCGCGGAATTGCCATTTATCGACCACCTGGCCTGGCAGGAAATTGGTATCGCCGGGTTCGATAATCTCCACCTTCTGCATCATCTGCCTTACGATCACCTCGATGTGCTTATCGTTGATCTTAACACCCTGAAGCCGGTATACCTCCTGGATCTCATTCACGAGGTATTCCTGAACTGCAGTGGGCCCTTTTATGGCCAGAATATCCGAGGGAGTTACAGCCCCGTCGGATAACGGCATTCCGGCCTTCACGAAATCATTATCCTGGACCAGAATATGTTTTGAAAGAGGTACGAGGTATCGTTTCTTAATCCCATCCTTGGATTCGATGAAAATTTCCCTGTTACCGCGCTTGATTGTCCCGTATGATACAACGCCATCGATTTCGCTGATGATGGCAGGGTTCGAGGGATTCCGTGCTTCAAACAATTCGGTAACTCTCGGGAGTCCGCCGGTTATGTCGCGGGTTTTCCCAATTTGTCTTGGAATTTTACAGAGGATCTGGCCGGCTAAAATCTGTTCTCCCTCATCGACGGCCAGGTGTGCCCCTACAGGAATGTTATAGGATTTGGCCTCACCGGATTTCGGGCGAACGATCAGTGCAGGGTTCTTGGATTTGTCCCTGGTATCCATGATCACTTTTTCCTTATGCCCCGTCTGTTCGTCCGATTCATCCCTGTAGGTGATACCTTCTTCTATGGATTCATATTCGATCTTCCCTGAAATTTCAGAAAGGATAACTGCGTTCCATGGATCCCAGAAGCAAAGCTGGTCGCCCTTGGTCACTTTCTGCCCGGGCTTTACAGTAAGGAATGCCCCATACGGCGAATGGTTTGTACTAAGCTGCTTTTTGGATTTCTCATCAAGGATCCTGATTTCCCCGGTCCGTCCCATCACCACCTCTACATCTTTTCCTTCACTGTTCTTTGTCTTCACAATCCTGATTTCCTCAAATTCGACAATTCCGTCGAATTTGGCGATGATCTTCGCTTCCACCGCGATATTGGCAGCGGTACCTCCCACGTGGAAGGTACGGAGCGTGAGCTGGGTGCCCGGCTCTCCGATCGACTGGGCGGCGATAACTCCCACCGCCTCACCTTTTTCAGCCATTCGGCCGGTAGCCAGGTTACGTCCGTAGCATTTTGCACAGATTCCCTGCCTGGTTTCACAGGTTAAAACCGACCGGATCTCTATTTCCTCAATCCCGCAATCCTCGATCTTCTCTGCAATTTCTTCGGTTATCTCTTCCCCGAGCTTAATGATGAGTTCATCGGTGATGGGATTGTATACATCATGAACAGTTACACGTCCAAGGATCCTTTCCGATAAAGGCTCAACCACATCTTCATTATCTTTTAATGCTCTTACGGAAAGACCCCTAAGCGTACCGCAATCTTCTTCATTTACCACCACATCCTGGGCGACGTCGACCAGTCGTCTTGTGAGGTAACCAGCGTCGGCCGTTTTTAAGGCAGTATCCGCCAGACCCTTCCTGGCGCCATGCGTTGAAATGAAATACTCGATCACATCGAGTCCTTCCTTGAAATTGGAAAGAATTGGATTCTCGATGATCGATCCGACGGATCCCTGGATATTCTTCTGAGGTTTTGCCATCAGTCCCCTCATACCTCCCAACTGCCTGATCTGTTCCCTCGACCCTCGTGCACCGGAGTGCATCATCATATAAATGCTGTTGAACCCGCCCCGGTTTTCTTCGAGCTCCTGCATCAGGGTGTTGGTGAGCTGTGAGTTGATCCTGGTCCAGATGTCGATCACCTGGTTATAACGTTCATTATCGGTGATCAGACCCATCAGGTAATTATTCCACACCTGGTCAACTTCTTCCTTGGCATCTTCTATAAGCTGCTCCTTGGTTGAAGGAACAATGATATCATCCAACCCGATGGATAATCCTCCTTTATAAGCCATCTGGAATCCAAGTTCTTTAATATCATCCAGGAATTTGGCAGTTTTCGACACCCCGCTGATTTTGAATACCTCCGAAATAATTTTCTGTAGTTTTTTCTTGGTCAGGAGTTCATTCACAAACCCGACTTCCTCCGGAACATATTGGTTGAATATCACCCGTCCTGCAACGGTTTCAATCATCTCAGAAAATAATTCACCCTTTTCATTCCTGGTTTTAACTCTTACCTTGATTTGGGCATGTTGTGAAACAATCCCTTCGTTTATGGCGATAATTACTTCCTCGGGACTGTAGAATTTCATGCCTTCCCCTGGTTCCGGCATTTCAGGCGTTCCTTTCCTGCCTTTGGTAACGTAATACAATCCAAGCACCATGTCCTGCGACGGCACCGCAATGGGCGCACCGTTTGAGGGGTTCAGGATATTGTGCGTAGAAAGCATCAGGATCGAGGCTTCCAGAATTGCCTCCTGGCTAAGCGGCACATGAACGGCCATCTGGTCGCCGTCAAAGTCGGCGTTGAATGCCGTACACGTGAGGGGGTGCAACTGGATTGCTTTTCCTTCGATGAGTTTTGGCTGGAACGCCTGGATACCCAGTCTGTGCAGTGTTGGTGCACGGTTTAGCAATACGGGATGCCCCTTCAATACATTTTCAAGAATATCCCAGACCACAGGATCTTTGCGGTCGACTATTTTCTTGGCGGACTTAACCGTTTTAACAATTCCCCGTTCAATGAGTTTCCTGATGATAAAAGGCTTGAATAATTCAGCAGCCATGGCCTTCGGCAACCCGCATTCGTGCATTTTCAGCTCGGGGCCAACCACGATCACCGACCGTCCGGAGTAATCGACCCTTTTCCCCAGAAGATTCTGGCGGAATCGGCCCTGTTTTCCCTTGAGCATATCGCTCAACGATTTCAGCGCCCGGTTCCCGTCGGACCTGACCGCGTTAACCTTTCTGGAATTATCGAACAATGAATCCACCGCTTCCTGGAGCATTCGCTTTTCATTTCTCAGGATAACCTCCGGAGCCTTGATATCAATCAGGCGTTTCAGCCTGTTGTTTCTTATAATAACCCTCCGGTACAGGTCGTTGAGGTCAGATGTGGCAAATCTTCCGCCATCCAGCGGAACCAGCGGGCGCAACTCGGGCGGAATAACAGGCACCATTTTGATGATCATCCATTCCGGCCTGTTTTCAATTCTTGTGCGGGCTTCGCGGAAAGCTTCAACAACTTTAAGCCTTTTCAAAGCTTCCGCTTTTCTCTGCTGGGATGTGTCGGTAGCGGCCTGATGTCGTAAGTCATAGGACTGGTCGTCGAGGTTAATCCGTTTGAGGAGCATTTCCAGGGCATCAGCGCCCATTTTCGCGATGAACTTATCCGGATGATTATCATCCAGGGCCTGGTTCTCCCTGGGGAGCTTATCCATGATATCGAGATATTCATCTTCCGTCAGGAAGTCCATCTTGTTTACCCCGTCTTTTTCCTTTATCCCTGCCTGGACCACAACGTATCTTTCATAATAAATGATCTGGTCGAGCTTCTTGGTTGGCAGGCCAAGCAAATATCCGATCTTATTCGGGAGATTTCTGAAATACCAGATGTGAGCAACAGGTACAACCAATTCTATGTGTCCCATTCTTTCCCTGCGCACTTTTTTCTCCGTTACCTCAACCCCGCAACGGTCGCATATGATTCCTTTATATCTTATTCTTTTATATTTTCCGCAATGACATTCCCAGTCTTTCACAGGTCCGAAAATCCTTTCACAGAACAACCCTCCCATTTCCGGCTTGTAGGTCCGGTAATTAATGGTTTCGGGCTGGGTTACTTCTCCGAAGGAGCTTTCCAGGATCGACTCCGGTGAAGCCAGACTGATCGTGATTTGGGTAAAATCACTGGTAATTTTTTTATTTTTTCTAAAGGCCATAGGATATATTTCCTTTTAAAGCATTAATAAACTATTCCAGGGTTATTTCAAGTGCCAGACCCCTCAGTTCATGGACAAGAACATTGAACGATTCCGGCACGCTCGGACGGGGCATATTTTCGCCTTTAACTATAGCTTCATAAACTTTAGCCCTGCCGACAACATCATCTGATTTCACAGTGAGCATTTCCTGAAGGATATTGGATGCACCGAAGGCTTCAAGCGCCCAAACCTCCATTTCACCAAAACGCTGGCCCCCGAACTGGGCTTTCCCGCCGAGAGGCTGCTGGGTTATCAGAGAATACGGGCCGATGGACCGTGCATGCATCTTATCATCAACAAGGTGACCTAATTTCAGCATATAGATCATGCCGACCGTAACGGGCTGATCGAAGCGTACACCGGTAAGACCGTCATATAAATAGGTCCGCCCGTATCTCGGCAATTTTGCATCCTTAAGTTCTTTCTCTACTTCTTCGAGGGTGGCGCCATCAAATATCGGGGAGGAGTATTTCCTTCCCAGTTTTGTGCCGGCCCAGGCGAGCACGGTTTCATAGATCTGCCCCAGGTTCATCCTGGAAGGAACACCAAGAGGGTTCAAAACTATATCTACCGGCGTCCCGTCTTCCAGGAAAGGCATATCCTCTTCCCTGACAACTTTTGCGACTACGCCCTTGTTACCATGACGTCCGGCCATTTTATCCCCTACTTTTACCTTCCTTTTTTTCGCAACGTATACTTTGGCAAGCTGGACGATGCCAGCGGGCAATTCGTCGCCAACTTCGAGGGTGAATTTCTCACGCTTGAATTTCCCGGAGATCTCGTTCCTCCTCTTATTATAATTGCTCACCAGGGATGCTACCATTCTGTTGGTCTTTTCACTGTCAGTCCAGTGCTCGAGCACCAGGTCAGAAATTAGGTTCACCTCTTCCTGAACGTTATAGGTGCTTTCATCCCGGTATTTGTTCTTTTCAGGGAAAAGGTTTTTCTGGATATTATCTTTCGAGAATTTTACACCTTTTGCCATGATCTCATCTCCGAATTTGTGCTTAATACTTTTACACACTTTTCCTTCCAGAAGTTTGGTCATCTTCTGGACCATTCTCTTGCGCAATTCGGTTAACTGGGCACCGTACCTGTTTTTCAACTGGTCTACCTCCTTTTTGGATTTCATCCTGAGATCTTTATCCTTTTTGGGGCGGGAGAACAATTTTGTATCGATGATTACCCCGTCGAGCGAAGGCGAGGCCCTTAGCGATGCATCTTTAACATCACCGGCCTTGTCTCCGAATATAGCCCTGAGAAGCTTTTCTTCCGGCGTAGGATCTGTTTCACCCTTTGGAGTGATCTTGCCTACCAGGATATCCCCCTCCTTTACCTCCGCTCCCAGCCTGATTATGCCGTTCTCGTCGAGGTTCTTAACGGCTTCCTCGCTCACATTGGGAATTTCAGAAGTCAATTCCTCTTCACCCCGTTTGGTATCCCTGACTTCGAGCTCGTATTCTTCAATATGGATCGAAGTGAAAGTATCATTCTTAACCAGCTTTTCCGAGATGACAATGGCATCTTCGAAATTATAGCCCTGCCATGGCATAAAAGCCACCAGCAGGTTCCTTCCCAGGGCAAGTTCCCCGTCCTTAGTGCCGTATCCTTCACACAGGATCTGGTCTTTTGCAACCTTATCGCCCTTATTTACAATGGGCTTCAGGTTAACACATGTATCCTGGTTAGTTCGCCTGAATTTGGTAAGTACGTAGGTCTTCACCTCGTCATCAAAGGTTGTCAGCAGCTCATCATCGCTTAGGTCGTATCGAATCACGATTTTATCGGAGTCAACAAATTCCACAACTCCGTTTCCTTCAGCGGTAATTAAAGCCCTCGAGTCGCGGGCAACCCTGGCTTCCAGTCCGGTGCCGACAATCGGAGCCTCGGGAAGCAGCAATGGGACAGCCTGGCGCTGCATATTAGATCCCATCAGTGCCCGGTTAGCGTCGTCATGTTCAAGGAATGGGATGAGAGAGGCTGCCACTGAGACGATCTGGTTGGGAGCAATATCCATATATACGACCTGGTCATGGTCGACAAGCGGGTAATCTCCGCTGAACCTTGCCTTCACCTTATCATTGACAAAGGTGCCGTCTTTCTTCAACGGCGCATTTGCCTGGGCGATATTATGAATATCCTCTTCTTCTGCGGTCAGGAAATCGACTTTACCCGACATATCAACTTTCCCTTTATTCACCTTGCGATAGGGGGTTTCGATGAATCCCATTTTGTTGATCTGGGCATGTACGCACAGGGAGGAGATAAGACCGATATTCGGTCCTTCAGGTGTTTCAATTGTACACAGCCTTCCATAGTGCGTATAATGCACGTCGCGCACTTCGAAACCTGCTCTTTCCCTCGACAATCCGCCGGGTCCGAGGGCAGACATCCTCCGCTTATGCGTTATTTCAGCCAGGGGATTTGTCTGATCCATAAATTGGGAAAGCTGATTTGTCCCGAAGAATGAATTGATTACCGATGACAGGGTACGCGCATTGATAAGGTCAACAGGCTTAAAATCCTCGTTATCGCGCACGTTCATTCTTTCCTTGATGGTCCTTGCCATTCTCGCAAGACCAATACCGAACTGGCTGTACAACTGCTCACCGACAGTCCTTACTCTCCTGTTGCTCAGGTGATCGATGTCATCCACAATAGCTTTGGAGTTCATCAAACCGATCAGGTACTTTACAATGAGGATGATATCCTGGGTGGTTAATACCCTTTTATCGAAATTATCCTCAATCTGCAGTTTCTTATTGATCCTGTATCTTCCAACTTCTCCAAGATCGTAGCGTTTGTCACTGAAAAACAGGCTCTGGATCAGTTCCCGGGCAGTTTGTTCATCCGGGGCTTCCGTATTCCTCAATTGCCTGTATATGTGTTCTACGGCTTCTTTCTCAGAGTTTGCATTATCTTTCTGGAGCGTATTATAGATAATTGAGTAATCGGTAATGTTAACATTTTCGCGGTGCAGGATGATGGATTTGTTGGAGGATTCGAGGATGGTGTCGATATCTTCCTTTGTTAAAACGGAATCTCTTTCCAATAAAACTTCATTCCTGTCGATCGAAACAACTTCTCCGGTATCCTCATCGACAAAATCTTCCGTCCATGTCCTGAGCACCCTCGCCGCGAGCTTTCTCCCAACCACCTTTTTCAATGAACTTTTATCAGCTGAAACTTCCTCGGACAGTCCGAACAGATCGAGTATTTCCTTATCGGAGCCGTATCCAATTGCCCGGAGAAGGGGGG
>DATDPY010000266.1:0-5004 GCA_035292565.1 Cyclobacteriaceae bacterium
GTCGGCTATACCCACCTGAGATACCTCAGGCCGTTTTCGAATGGACTGGACAAATTAATTGAAAGATTCGATAAAATTCTTGTTCCCGAACTGAATAATGGTCAACTGGTTAAGATTATCCGCGAGAAATACGGCGTGAGAGCCGAAGGCATGAACAAGATCAAGGGATTGCCGTTTACAAAAACCGAGATCTTAAGCAGGATCACAAAAATATTTAAATAATATGCAGCCAAAACCAAAGCTTACGATTAAAAAACCGGGAGGAAACAACGGAAGCGGCCCTGAAAAGGATCTGGCGGTATCGTCGGCTAAAACTTACGCTTCCGACCAGGAAATAAGGTGGTGTCCCGGCTGCGGGGATTATTCGATATTAAAGCAGGTCCAGACAGTCATTTCGGAATTGAATATTCCGCGAGAAGAGATCGTATTCATTTCAGGCATTGGGTGCTCTTCCAGGTTCCCATACTATATGAATACCTATGGTATGCATTCCATTCATGGAAGGGCCACGGCTATTGCCTCCGGCCTCCGGGCAATCCGCCCGAATCTGAATATCTGGATCGTGACGGGAGATGGGGATGGATTATCGATCGGCGGCAATCACCTCATCCATCTGCTGAGAAGGAATTTTAACGTCAACGTACTATTATTTAATAATGAGATTTATGGCCTGACGAAAGGTCAGTACTCCCCGACTTCGCCCGTCGGCACCATTAATAAATCTGCCGTATTGGGTACAATCGATTTCCCTTTTAATCCCCTCGCGCTTGCCCTGGGAGCTGACGCAAGTTTCGTAGCCCGCTCATTGGATGTGGATCCGACGTTAATGAGGAATGTCCTGAAAAGGGCCAATGCCCATAAAGGCTCATCATTTGTTGAAATTTACCAAAACTGCAATGTGTATAACGATGGCGCCTTTAACCTGTTCACCGACAAGGCAGCAAAAAAAGAAAATACCGTGGAACTGGAACATGGCAAGCCCCTGATTTTCGGGAATAACAAGGACAAGGGGATCAGGCTCGACGGAATGAAACCAGCTGCGGTAAGCCTTGGAAATGGTGTAACTCCGGAAGATTTATGGATTCATGACGAGAAAGACTACCTGAAAGCAACCCTCCTGAGCCGGTTCCCTGATCTGCAAAGGAATGGATCAGGACTTCCCCGGCCGCTGGGCATTTTATACGCCACGGAAAGAGCTACATACGAAGACCTTTTGCATCAGCAGAAAGAAATTGCCGTGAAAAAATCCGGACCCAGGGATCTGATGAAACTGTTTATGGGCAATAATTCCTGGGAAATTAATTAATCGGCTCCAAATCTCTATTAGGCCTGAATCCATGAACCAGATTGACGAAAATCTTCTGAAAGTTTCTTCCATCATTTTATTGTCAGGAGGATTGATATTCTGGTTCGGCGCTTTTTTTCCGCCATATAAACAATGGACGACCAGCGACCTGAAAGAATATCTTCTGATTATCGATTCGCATCGTATTAACTGGTATATCATTCATGCATCTTTTCTCCTTGGCGTAATCCTAACCATTTTTGGAACCCATCTGTTATCCCAAACGCTTCTTGCTGCGGGAGCCAACCGGATCTTCGCTAATCTTCTTTTCAGCTCGTACCTGGCCGGAAGTATTTTCTGGATCCTGAATATCGCATTCCGGGTTACCGTAACTACCTGGTATGCCGGGAAATTTGCTGAACAGGATGCATTGTTTGATATGTTCAAGTCGATGAATGATTGGACCAACCTGATCTTTTCCGTCTACATGGTGCTGGCCTATTTTGCAATCGGCTGTATGGGAATGGCGTTATTGGGTTTAACCATGCTGCCCCGGTGGGTAGACTGGTTTTGCATCGTGATGGGTTTTTTCGGCGTGTTTGCTTTTATTCTGCGCATCCCGTTATGGGCCCCTCCCCTGATGGTGCATTTACCTTTCATGGTTACAGGTATATTCATCCTCATCAAGCTTAAGCATTAATTTTATAATTCAAAGTGAATTACCATTCCTGATAATTGTCACTGATTTTTTCCAGATGGGCCTATTCTTTAGACAAAGGGCCGGAATTCCTGCCAAGCAAATGATCAATCGAGTATTTCCCGCCGCCAAAAATCAATAATACAAGAAAGATCATCAGGTACATTAGGGGTAATTCTTTCCTCCCAAACGGGTCCGGACCATGGACGATAAATGAAATAATAGACATGAAACCAATTCCAATAAAAGCAGCAATCCTTGTTCCAAGTCCAAGGATAATCATTGAAGTGCAGACCACCTCAGTAAAAACGGCCAGGATCAGTGAAACTTCCGGCCCAAGCCCAATCGGGTCGGAAAATTTTATCTCCCCTCCTGCCATCAGTTTTTTAAATTTTGGAATACCGTGGGTTAGGAGAAATGAGCCTGAGCCAATTCTCAATAGAAGAAGCATTACCTGGATATAAGATCCATCCGGCTTTCCAAAAAAGATATTGTGCAATTTCATGCCATAGTAAAATTGTCCAGGGAAGACCGGGCAATCCGGTCCTGGCCAACATAAAACGTGATCAGCGGTAAATTGTTTTAACGTCGACGATCGTAGTCTGCTGGAATGACCGATAAAATCCCGGAACTGTTAATTATCCTTTTAATGCTGATGGAATGCATCCGACACAAACGAAAGGACAACCGGCAGCGACTCCCTCCAGTACGTCCAGGTATGGGATCCGTCCCTGACCCTGAATTCATGGGGAATTTCCTTTTTCCTCATGGCAATATGAACTAGAGAGTTCCCTTCATAAAGAAAATCATCGTCGCCGCAATCGATAAACCACCTGACGGCTTTTTTCTGATCTTCGGGCAGGTTGTTGACCAGGTCAATGGCATTATGCTGGCGGAAGTATGACTCTATCTGGCTGTCGGTAAGGTTTGGATTATCCCTTTTGTAACGGGTAGAGGCTTCCTGCAGGTTCAACGGTCCGACTGACGCACTGAGGGGGCAGGCAGAAGAAAATAATTCCGTGTGATGCAACGCATACATGAAGGAACCCCCGCCTCCCATCGAAAGTCCGGCTACAGCCCTGTACCTTTTTTCCGCTTTAATCCGATAAGTTTTTTCAATATACGGCATGAATTCCTGGAAGAAAAAATCCTCGTACTTCCAGTCTCCGGATATGCTGTTGAAATACCCCCTCTGACCCGTATTGGCATCGGGCATGACAATAATCATCGGAGTGGCCTTCCCTTCATTGATAGCTTTATCGGCAATATGGAGTACTTCCCCGAATTGAACCCAACCGGTCTGGTCATCACCTCCTCCGTGCAAAAGGTACAGAACGGGATAGCTTCTTTCCGAAGATTGATAATCGGGAGGGAAATACACCGCATATTTCCTTTGCATCTTCAGGATCTTGCTCTCCATGGAAAGGTTATCCATGACTTTTCCCATCTGACCCGATGCCGATAAGGATAAACCCAGGCTGGCGAACAGGAGAATGATCGATTTATAATTCATCTTTATATCCGGTTAATGGTTTACAGTGAAAATATGCAGCATAAAAAAATTTAATGACGGTCTGCCGGTTAATATAAAATACCGGCAATATCTTTAAACTCAGGATTTACCAGGATCTTTCCGTTTACGTCCACAACAGGGTACACTACGTAACCCGGGTAATTTATCTCCCGGATCTTCCGATACATTTCATTGAAAAGAGATTTATCCTTGTCAACTTCGCAGAACCTGTAATTAATTCCCGCCGAATCAAGCGATTTCACAAAGACGGCACAATGCAGGCAATCGCGACTGCCATAAACGATCACCGAATATGGTTTCTCAAGGCGGTTATCCTTATTTTCATTTTTCCCGGAAGAGCAACCGATTGCTATGCATAACATCAATACCCACAAGGTCCCGGATTTATGATTCATGTCAACCACGGATATATCTTATAAATCGAATAAAACTATTCGTATATTATTATCTATCCAAATATTGGAAATACTTTATCTTTATATTCCCGGAAAATAAAGATAAACTCTTGTTTTTTTATTCATTATGGCAATCGTTACTTTAAACATGGGATAAGGGAGAGGGTTCGCGGGAATATTTATTTACATTCATGGCTAATTTTCGATTATAATAAAGATTATTTTTTGCGGCATGTTGATGATTAAAGATATTTTTTAATGACACGATTTATTTTTATAGCCTGGCTTAACCTCATTATTAATTCGGCGTCCTTCGCCCAACAGGACTCCCTTTCGCCGGATTATTTCTCCATCGAGAACCTGCCGGAATTTACATTCGGAAGTGGATTGGGGATCATGCCGCGCGACAGTTCCTTCCTGATTAATTTCCGTTTCAGAATGCAAAACAGGATTTCCTTTGATGCAGATGGGAACGGGATTTCACGGGTTGAAGCACGGATCAGAAGGCTGAGATTGAGGTTTGACGGTTTTATCCTGGATCCCAGGATCACGTATGCACTGCAGCTATCCTTTGCCCCCGAAGATATCATGGATTATATGGAGGATTCACCGCCGAATCTTATCCGCGACGCGGTCATCTATTTTTCTCCGAACAGGCATTGGACTTTGGGATTCGGACAGACAAAACTGCCGGGAAACCGGGAGCGAATTAACTCTTCGGGTGACTTGCAGCTTGCAGACCGTTCACCAGCCAATTCAATATTCAATATCGACAGGGATTTTGGCATCCAGGTGGTTTACAGGAATGATTCACAAAATAAACTGAGCTATGCAATCAAAGGCGCTTTAACCACCGGCGAAGGAAGGAACTGGGTTTCGTCGCCGGGGACAGGATTTTCGTATACCGCAAGACTGGAAATATTGCCTGCCGGAACATTTCACCGGCGAGGTGATTTCTTTCAGGGCGACCTGGTCAGGGAAAGCAAACCAAAAATGGCCATCGGCCTTGTGTATAATTTCAACGATGACGCGCGTAGGGAGGCGGGACAGCAGGGAGATCTTTTATTTGACACCCGGGATATCCGGAATATTA
>DATDPY010000267.1:0-3769 GCA_035292565.1 Cyclobacteriaceae bacterium
CCTTGTTGAAAGGTTTGAAAGAGACTAAGCTTGTTACCACCGGAACCTTCGGCCTTTGCCGCAATCCCCTTTATGCTGCAATCATATTGATGGTCATTCCGGGAGTATCCTTCATGATGAATTCATAGCTTGTCCTGACCACAAGTGTAGCCGCCTATGTGATTTTTAAACTTCTCATCAAAAGTGAATACGAGGAGATGGAAGAATTCTTCGGTGATGAATATCGAAAATACAAGGCCGAGACGCCTGAGTTTTTCCCTTTTCCGCCAAAGAAATGGCTTAGATCAGTTTGAAGCCAAAATACCCCGGGAACAGAGCCTGGACAATTGCCGTAATCTCCCCCGACTTCTGACGCAATTATGTATTTACAGGTAATGAAATTGTCGTTTATTTTGCAATACCAAATAATTTGACCATGGAAATTGCAAATGACAGTCCGACAAAGGTTTCCGTACTTGCGGCAAAATTATCTATTGCGGCTTCGGCTATCGCATTGCTGGCCCTGCTCAGTCTGCACTTCTTAAGCCCTGAATTTAATCCTTCCTGGAGAGTGGTCAGTGAATACGCCCTCGGCCAATATCCGTTGATGCTGTCGGCTTTCTTCCTTATATGGGGATTGGGTTCATTCTTTGCCGCCATCTCGGTTTGGCCGTTGATAACAGGCGCGACGGGTAAGGCAGGGCTCTGCCTGCTTTTTGTTTCAGCCATTGGGGGAACCATGGCCGCCTTCTTTGATGTAAAACACAGCATGCATGGAATGGCCGCATTGCTGGGCGTGCCGACGCTTCCCATAGCCGCCATGCTGATCAGTTATTCTCTGGTGAGGAAATATCATATTCAGGGAAAATTCCTGCTTTTATCTGCCAATTTTACCTGGTTAATCCTCATCCTGATGGTGATTGCTATGGTCGTGATGCTGTCAGGGTTCGCGAAAGCGGGCCTCGATATATCCGGGAACCAGCAGGTATCTGAAAAAGTTCCCGAGGGCGTCATTGCCGTGGCGGGTTATACGAACCGGCTGTTGGTATTCATTAACATTTTATGGCTGATCGTTGTATCCCGGCAGGTAATCCGGTTCCGGAAGAACGACGATCGTCAGGAGTTGTAATTCCTTAATGCTGGATCCAATTCTGTTTGAATCGAAGTATAATACCCGAAGATTTCGGAACATATATCGACACAGAATTCCAGTAATTTGAATCGCAACTGCCGGACAGCAATCGATTACCGGATGCCTGCAAAAATCATGATGAATCCGGTGATGATCAGCAAAATAATCCAGGCTAATATTTCACCCTTGAAAAAAGTTATACACCCGAATATTAATCTTTTGATCATATACTAATATGCGGATTTTAGAAGTTTCAGGTCGCCCGGAACTAAGAAAGATTTACAGCCGGAAATCCTCCGGAACGAACTTTGCGTTCATTATATATCCGGACATCGACGCCCGTTTCTTTAATAATATAAATTCTTCCTGAAAACGCTTGATTATCATTTACTTCCTCGCAGGAAATGATTTCCTTAAGCTTCATCCGAAAGAAATCATTCCGGCTTATCTTCTTTTTATGCCGATCACATTGGGCAGGGGTTGTGCGGTGGCCCTGTCATCCTTTTCCCAGTACACAGTCATGTAGCTGCCGAAAAATTCCTGGCGGACCTCCCTGCTGTTTACAGCCAGACTCGATGCGGGTCCGGCTTCGAGGTAAGCAATCGTCTGGAGCTTATCGAAGTGTTTCCTTAGTGAGCGGGCAATGTCAGTCACCATGTATGCCGACCGCGAATGAACGAAGTAAATGCATCCTTCATCGTCCTCAGCTATGCAGGCCAGCGACCATTGTTTTCCCGGCTGGACGCCCCATACCACTTTCTTCAGGCAATCCTGGATGCGGACAAGACTGATGCCGTATTCCAGGGAATCGGGCAGGGTGCCACACTGATCGTCATAGATATGTGCATAACCGCTATGACTGATGCCGAGGAATTGCCTGTGGCTGGGCAGTATTTCAGAACGGAGCGTATCCCTGTTATATAACAGGTAGCCTTGCGGAAGAGAGGTGGTGTCGTATGATCCGGCATTGATCGCCGCTGAATAGCCTTTCATCTCCGCCCATTCCGCCGAGGTCTTGTATTCCGGCAATCCGGTTGATTCGCTGGTCATTCCTGCTTCCTGCCTGGCCAGAAGAAGTTCGAATCGGAAATAACCGGGCACGATCTTCACCACGATGAGCGGATGGGTGGCCGTCAGTGTGCTGGGCGTATCGGGCATGATTTCCATATACCACAACCCCGGCTCGAGCCTGACTGGCGTAGGTGAATTAATGAATTTCAAATGGTACTGGGCCGTGTCGGCCATATCCACTTTTGCCGAATCACTCCGGCTTCCCGGTTGGATGGAATCCGTCTCGGCTGTGGAGGGATCAAAGCCATCGGCCAGAGGAGCATTTTGACTTTCCAGGTCGTCGCTGGATAACGATGATTTTCCGCCGCATCCTGTGAGAAATATTGTGGCGGGAAAGCAGAAAACAAGCAAAGCGAATTCAAGTCTTTTCATTATTGCCTCTTTTAATAAATTCGGTATAAGCTTAATGCGCCTGATTAAAGCCGGCGTGGATTCCCAACCAAAGGCCTATTTACGGAAAAGCCGGGTGAAAGTCAACGCATTTTCTCCATACTTAAAAATATTGATTTTCTCCGATTAATGCCTATCTCAATATTTTTTGAATCAGCAGCTTCAAAGGACGTGCTGCCGGCATGCTTTACCAAATCACGGTTGTAATCGATACGCCGCAAATAAAAATACAGTTGAAGCGAAGCCATGGCCAAATATTGAGTAAATTAGGCTGTAAGATTCTTTTGACTAAATCCAGTTTGCAAGATGAAACGTTCCGGATTATTTTTTGCCGTGTTTTTCTGGGTGATCGCATTTTCTTCAGCCCAGGATTTCCGCAAAGTAGCGGAAGAAAATGCAGACCCGGCTGATACCCGCCTTGCTGAAAAATTTGCCACCGACTACATGAACAAACTCAAGGGAGGCTCATGGTACCAGTTTAGCGATGAGGCTACGAATGCCCTGAAAACCGGGCTCACGGAAACCACCCAAAAAAGCGTCCATCAGCAGCTCAAGGGTATGTTCGGCGAATTCGTTTCCATGAAGTATGCCGAAACCTGGACAACAGCTTCCGGCGATCAGAAGTTTGACATCCTCAGATTCAAGGGAATTTTTGATAAAACAGAAAATCCTCTTGAGATCAGGGTGGTGCTGAACGACCAGGATAAGATCGCCGGATTTTTTATTAAACCATGGACGGAAGGATTGAATTGATTGCCCGGGTCATTTTTTAGCGGATTCTCGTTTAACAAAAAACCCCGCTGCTATTAAGCAGGCGGAATGATTTTTTTGGAAGCGAACCTGCCCGCCGTACATACTAAGGCAGGCACGTGCACGAATACGACTTTGTCATTGACATGAAATCCCCAGGGATATACATACACGGCGAAATAATGAATCTTAATCATTACATACTTTATCGCTCGGGAAGCTCAACATACTGAGGAGGCATATTTAACCGTAGAGCCAGTTTGCTGTTTTCAAGATTCAATTTCAATTCATTACCCAGGCCATACCCAAAAATGAGTACCGCGTGATCAACGATTAAATCAAAACAAAAATCAGCATCGGGGGCCTTACCAGGATGTAATTTCGGAGAAGTGGAGAAGTGGAGAAGTGGAGAAGTGGAGAAGTGGAGAAGTGGAGAAGGGAAGGATT
>DATDPY010000268.1:0-7943 GCA_035292565.1 Cyclobacteriaceae bacterium
CCATTCCCTTATCCTGGTATGGAACGAGCCAGTGGTTAAGCACTTTTGCTTATAAAACGGATATTGGATTTCTGATTTTCATTTTCGCCGGATTGATTGCTTTAAGTGTTGCAATACTCACTATAAGTTACCATACGGTAAAGGCCGCCGTGAGGAATCCTGTTGAATCGCTTAGGTATGAATAGACTGCCTGAAGGATAGAAAAGAATAAAATATTTTCCAGCTTCAATAAAAATAACAAAGCCATCCGTTTCTGGATGGCTTTAACTTCTTTCTTTCCAGGATATGGATTTATCGAATCAGTTCAACTTTGACTGCGTTAAGTCCTTTCTTTCCCTGTTCTACTTCAAATTTTACTTCATCATTTTCATGAATTTGGTCGATCAGACCGCTTTTATGCACGAAAATGTCTTCATTCGAATCTGAAGGCTTAATAAACCCGAAACCTTTCGAGGCATTAAAGAATTTTACTGTACCTTTTTTCATAACAATTAAATGGTATTAAATAATTCAGCAAATATGTGCCTTTTTATCTGCTAAACCAACGATCCGGACAATATTTGGCTAAATTTCTTACCGGCGGGACTTTTTACCTGAAATTTAGCATAAGAGCAAAGCGATCTTAAGGCAACTTCACCGGCTTTTTATCGGTACTGGAATATAAATTACTCCTTAAAAATGCTTTGCTCTTCCATTTGGGAAGGTTATTCCTTAAAAAAAAGGATCGTATACCTCATCAATTACTCATCTGTATTCAACGATGTGATGAACCTCGATGAGTTGAAGAATATTATTGATCCTCACCGGCGTTCCCGCCCGGAACTTGATTCGGCAATTGCAATGCTATTGGATGAAAAAAAAATTATAATAGATAACGGCTATGCAGGGATTCCTGTTACAGGAGGAAAAATGGAAGCTAAGCATAAAGATATTGCGCTTTCCTTGCAGGTGGTAAATCGATTGAATGAAATCCTGTTGTTTCTGGCCAGGCTCCCGATCATAAAATTCATAGGCATTTCCGGATCCATTGCAGCAAATAATCCTGTTGATTCTTCCCGCAGCGAGCTTGATCTCGATATTTTCATCATCACCAGCCGCAGAGGATTCTGGGTATTTTGTTTTCTGGAAGCTCTTTATCGTAACCTTGGCATCCGGAGAATGATGAAATATCCTTTTTGCTTCAATTACATAATGGCTGAATCAGATCTCATCGTCCATAATCAATGCTTTTATACAGCCACCGAAATAAAAAATATAAAGCCAGTCTATGGCATGCCGGTATTTCTCATGTTTTTGAAGCAGAATGAATGGGTATTTCGCTATTATCCCCATTTGGCATCCGCATTCAATTCATTACCTCATGGTTTTTCCAACCCGTCAAGAAATCGTACGTTGCCAGATAAAATCCTCTTTGTTGCATATACCTTAATCAGGTGCATCAAAAAATTCAGTTTCAGACCTTTACAGGAACTGTCCTTTGAATTCCGCCCGCGAAACGTATTGAATCTTACCAGGAAAATCCAGTCCTTTGGAGGATACGAATTCTATATTGGAAGGAAGTTTGAAATCAATTTGCGAAAGTATTTCCCGGAATACTATGACCCCGGTTTAATTGAAGCATTGTTTCCGGATAATTCCGGCCCGTACGGACTCCGCGCTAAAGCGGCAGAATCGGGATCTGCCGGACCAGTAATTCAAAATGACGCTAGCTTTGACAGACTTATTGCCAAATATGGACAGTAGTTACTACCGGCAGGTTTCAAGATATTATGATCAGGATGCCGGCGACTTTGATTTAAGATATTGGAGTAATTCAGTCCTTCAGCGCACGCGACAATCATTCCGTGAAATCGTAAAATCCCATTCATTTGATAACATGCTCGAAATCGGATGCGGCACCGGTATCGACATTTGTCATTTTGCCAGAATTTACCCCGGGAAAAAAATTTACGGGATCGATATATCGCCTGAAATGTGCAGGATAGCGGAAAATAAGGTCAGCGCCCTGAAATTGAAAAATGCTGTGGTTAAAACCGGTAGCCCCGAAGACCTGAATGCCCTGTTTCCCGGAATAAAATTCGACATGATCTATGTTTTTTTCGGCGCTTTGAATACGACTGAGAACCTTAGGTCGATATCTGTCCATTTGCATAACAAATTGAACGAGGATGGAAAAATGATCCTCACATTCGTCAATAAATGGTACCTGGTGGAAATACTGATCAATCTATTTAAATTGCGGTTTTCGAAAGCCCTGAGGAGAAATAAATCAATCTGGGGAGGATATTCCCCGAAAAAATTCCTTCCCAGCAGATGCCTCTCACCGGCGGATATTCGAAAGGCTTTTACCGGTCAATTCAGGATCACAAAACAGCGGGGATACTCAATTCTTTTTCCGGCATGGTATAGAAATCATTGGATAAAGCGATTTGGGCGCCGGATCAGCCATGGAATGTGGGAGTTGGATAAAATGTTGAATAAAACCTTCCTCCGGGGATTCGGGGAATACGCACTCTACGAATTCACACGGCGGGTTTGATGATTAACTGATATTGTTGATGATAATTGAATTTAAATCGGGAAAACCGAATTTAAATGAATTTAGCCACTCAATATGCATGGTTTTCGTTTTCAGGGAAAAAGTAAGCGACTCCCATGCTGCCTTGCCATATCTTTTTACAATTTCTTTTTCCCTGTAATAATATAATGGAAGATTTACGGCTGTCGAGATCGCTGTTGAAAATTCCAATTGCCTTACAATGCAGGAAGGATTGAAAATATTATAAATTTTACCTGGTTCACCATTCCTTATACCATGAATGATCAAACCGGCACAATCTTCCAAATCGATCAGCGGCATCCAATTGGAGCCATCCCCATAAACCGGTACTTTTTTTTCCTCCAAAAGCAGATCAGTAAAAAAGGTTTTAAACCACGATTGCTTTCCAACAATCCATGGAGGACGCATGATGATGACCGGCAAACTGCCCTTGCGGCATTCCATGACCCAGGGTTCTTCCGCAATGGAGTATTGTCGCGAATAACCGACGGGGCTTAGCGGACTGGTTTCATCGACAATATCCTGCCCATGATCTCCGTAAACCAGGGTTCCGCTAATATAGATAACGACGGGTTTTTGTGAAAGTCCGTAAAGGTGTCGAATAAGCCTTTTATTTGCCAAAGACCCTATTCGGGCGGCCAGGTACCTTCCTGTTACACCCTTTCCCCTCAATCTTGCCATATGAATGATCATATCCGGCTGGAATCGGTCGAGCAGGTCGAAATCAAGTCTCGCTAAATCACCTGTAAATACATTGAAATCTTCAAGTTTTTCATATGGTGTATTTCTGTGCGCGATAACAAGAACTTCGAATTCCTCATGGAATTTACGCAATTGCCGCAACAGCGACATCCCAATGAAGCCGGTTCCCCCAAGGATTAATATTTTCTTTACAAGCCCCATGATGGCACGGAAACAACCTTAAACTACAAAATGTATTTAAATTTAAACTATTTTACATACATTTACGTAATTAATGACATGTGAAATTTAATACGATTGTTCTTTTAACATGAAAGGCACAAACCTGGGTGAATTCGAAGAACTTGTACTTCTTACCATTGCGGCATTGATGAGCGACGCCTACAGCGTAGGCATCTGTGATGAACTTTCTCGAAATGCGGGGCGCAAAGTGAGGCTGGGTGTGGTTCATTCAGTACTTCATAGACTTGAATCCAAGGGACTGATAAAAAGTCATTTAGGTGAGTCCACCAAAGTTCGCGGGGGAAAACGCAAGCGATTTTATTCGATTACCAGCGGCGGATTCGAGTCAATGCTGAAAGCCAGGGAAATACGCAATCAATTATGGAGCAGGATTCCTGAAATAGCTCTTGGCAGAATATGAAAAACCGCGGTAATACATCGCAACCGCCAGGATTGGCTGTAAGATTCCTGGAATGGTACTGCCGGCCGGAATTGCTGGAAGATTTGCAGGGAGATTTGAATGAATTCTTCGAGCGGAATGTTAAGAAACACGGCCTATTTAAGGCCAGGATCATTTATATCATCGATGTTTTCAGATTTATACGGCCATATACCCTCAACAAGCCTGATTTTATTAACCTTTTAATCCACTGGATCATGATAGGAAGCTACATCAAAACCTCGGGCAGGAACATCATCCGTAATAAATTGTTTTCATCGATCAACATCATTGGTCTCGCCGCAAGTATGTCGGTCGGATTATTAATGATCGCGTTCACGCTTGATATGCTTAAATATGACGGATTTCATGAAAATAAGAACAGGATATACCGGGTAATTGATGACCATCAATACCTGAATGAACCTGTCCATCATATGGCTACTACTTCAATAAAGGCCGGAAATCTGATCCGTGAAAAAATTTCCGGAGTGGAAGACTTGGTGATCATGCAGAGCGGATTCCAGGGAGATTTTCAATCCGGCAATAATGTAATTCCAATCCGCGGATTCTGGGCGGAATCGTCATTTTTTAACATATTTTCTTTCCAGCTTATTGATGGGAATCCCGAAACAGCTTTAAAAGATCCCTATTCCGTTGTAGTCACGGAGAAAACAGCCAGGAAACTCTTTGGCGACGAGGATCCCATAGGCAAGACGATCGTGATGAAGAATCATCCCTACTCCGATAAAAGCCATGGCAATTATGTTATTACCGGGGTAATGAAGGATATTTCAAAATTTTCACATATGAGGTTTGAGGCCTTGGGTTCCTTCCCAACACTCGAAATCATTGAAAAAGAAAATGATTTTGTATGGAAATGGGAAAGCATCTGGCAGAACTATGTATATATATTACTGCCGAAAGGCGGAGCGCCGGCCAACTTACAGGCTAACCTTGAAAGGTTAAGTGCAGAAGAGAACGCGAATATGCCAAACAAGAATACGAGGATTAATCTTTCTTTACAACCTCTCACCAAAATTGCGTTGGGGAAGGACCTGAGCAACCCGATTGGGCCGACCATGTCTTCCGGAATACTATGGTTTATTTCAGGCATGGCCTTGATCGTATTATTATCAGCCTGTTTCAACTATACAAATCTGTCCATGGCCAGGTCCCTGCAAAGATCAAGGGAGATTGGCATACGCAAGGTGATCGGCGCTTTCAGGAGCCAGGTAGTGATCCAGTTCGTTTCAGAATCAGTACTGATCTCCTTACTCTCCCTTGGATTTGCATTTGCCATTTACCTGGTTATCAAACCGAATTTTCTTGCCCTTGCCCTGGATATCCAAAACCTCGTCAGCCTGGAATTATCCGCAAATGTGATCCTTGGATTTATAACATTGGCGGTTGTAACCGGATTCATAGCCGGCATACTTCCTGCCCTGTTTTATTCGAAAATAAACGCCATCAAAGTGATCAAGGGGGCTTCATCCATGAAGGTGTTCAGGAGTGTAAACATGAGAAAAATTCTGATCGCCTTTCAATTTACGCTTTCTCTGGTTTTCGTGACCTCTACCCTGATCATCTATAAGCAATACAAAGATTTCATAACATTCGATCTTGGTTTTCAAACCGAAAATATCCTGAATATTGAACTTCAGGGAAATAAGCCGGATATTGTGGCAAAGGAGATCTCGGAAATACCCGGTGTGGATGGTTTGTCGAAATCGAGCATGATCACCAGCGTTGGATCATATTGGGGATCAACAGTCCGGTATAATGATCCCCAGGATTCCGCATCTGTGTATTATAATATCATTGATGAGAATTATATCCCACTATTTAAACACGAAATTATAGCCGGAAATAATTTCAGCAAACGGCCCGATGATATAAAAGTTAACGAGGTTATCGTGAACGAACAGCTAATCAAACGATTTAACATTGGGAATCTGAAACCGGAGAATGCTATCGGGGAATTTTTGATACTCGATGGTGAAAAGACGCAAATTTCAGGCGTGATTCGCGATTTTCATTACGGCAGGGTTGATAGTGAAATTGATCCCTTTTTGTTCAGGTATTCAAATTCCGATTTTAAGTTTATCAATGTCAGGCTCATTTCTGATGATTTACCCGGCGTAATGTCCAGAATCGAAAAAGCCTGGAAACAGTTGTATCCGGTACACCCGTTTGATGCCGCATTTTATGATGACCGGATTGAGGAAGCATACAGCGAGTATTCATCCATGATCAAGATCATCGGATTTCTCGCCTTTCTTGCAATCATTATAGCTTCCATGGGGCTTCTCGGTATGGTTGTATACACTACAGAAACCAGAGTACGGGAAATCAGCATCCGGAAAGTATTCGGTGCGGGAATTGGAAATCTTATCTTCCTGTTAAGCAGGAGCTTTTTGTTCCTGCTGGTCATTTCGGGCCTGATTGCGATTCCAGCTACATACCTTATCTTTGATAAAATCGTTCTCAGTGACATAACCTACCACTCCCCTATCGGGATAATTGAATTGTTCGGAGGATCTGTGTCCATCATGCTTTTAGCCCTGCTGCTGGTTGGCTCCCAGACCTTCAAAATTGCCAGGGCTAATCCGGCGGAAGCGCTGAAAAATGAGTAAGAAAATCCCGTAAAGCGTGGCATAAATATCAATCAATTGCATGCCGGTAATCATTATTTTTTTTAAATTCGGCGGGATTAAATCAAGATTTCTCAAAAGTCAGACCCTTCTTCAATTGTACTGAATAACACTCAATATGAAATATTTATTAATCGTCTCTTCGTTCTTCATTGGTTCCGTGGCGCTTGCGCAACCGGGACAATTTACGGTTGACGCTCTGGTCAGCCCTAAATCATCAGAGAGAATTATAACAGTAGGCGGCCCCGGAGCGGATGTCCCCGGCTTTACAAATAAATTCATTCAGTTCGCCATCGATGCTATCGCTTCCACAGGCGGCACGGTGAAACTTACTGCCGGAACCTTTGATATTCTTTCGCCAGTCCATATGCGGTCCAATGTCGACCTGGAAGGAACCGGACCCGAAAGCATCCTGAAAAAATCCGACGGCGTTCAAACCCGGTTCATCATTGATGCGGATTATGGTGAACTTAAGCTAACTGTTGAAAATGCTTCTGGATTTCTGCCGGGCATGCGAATACAGGTGACCGATAACGAGAGCAGTTCCTGCTGGAATGTTTCTACAGCGCTGATCACCGAGATCATCGATGATGTCATCTACATTGATTCCTACCTGATCCGGGACTACCGTGCCGACCTGAATGGGCTGATTTCAAACGCAAGTTCGGTTATCGAGATTGTGAACGAGGAGAATGTTACGATATCCAATCTGACAATCGATGGGAATGGACAAAACAATTTCTTGGCCGATGGCTGCAACAGCGCGGGCATCCTCATCCTTAAATCGAAAAACGCAACTGTCGATAACGTTCACGTGAAAGACTTCAACGGCGAGGGCATCAGCTGGCAGATCACGGAAAATGTTACGATCCGGAATTCGGAAATCGAGGGAAGCGGTAATATGGGACTTCATCCGGGTACGGGCTCTCCCCTCACGATTATTGAAAATAATAAGATCCACGACAACAAGGTTGATGGATTATTCATTTGCTGGCGAGTGCATCACAGCCTGGTCAGGGGGAATGAGTTTTATAACAACGGCCGGTTCGGCATTTGCACAGGGCATAAAGACACGGATGTTCTTTTCGAGAAGAACCATATTCATAGTAATGCGGCTGACGGTGTGAACCTGAGGGGCGAAAGGGAGGATAATGCCCCACACAGGAATACTTTCAGGAACAATATCATCGAAAATAACGGCACAGGCCAGACCGGGTATGGATTTAGCGTGAATTCCATAGCCAAAGACCTTGTGCTGATTGATAATATCATAAGAAATAATAAGAAAGGAGCGCTCTTCATTTATTCCAACGGGACTGCCCCGGCAAAAATGGAAAATAATCAGATCAGCGGACATAAAATAAAT
>DATDPY010000269.1:0-3601 GCA_035292565.1 Cyclobacteriaceae bacterium
CAGGTGAAATGGCAAAGAAGAAAGGCCTTGCCATCGGGGCCGGTACACACCGGCGCCGGGAAAATGCAACGGTGGAAACGATTAAAAGAATCCATGGAGGGGAAATAGGTGATATTTCAGCCCTGTATGCCGAATTCCTGATCGGAGAATTATGGTCGGTAGACCGCCAGCTATCCTGGTCGGATTTCGAGTTTCAGCTCAGGAACTGGCTGTATTATACATATCTCGGAGGCGACTTCATCGTCGAGCAATACATTCATACTATTGATGTCCTGAACTGGATTAAGGGCGCCCACCCATCCAAAGCGGTGGCCCTTGGAGGCAGACAGGTAAGGACAGATCCCAAATTCGGGAACATTTATGACCATATATCCGTGCAATTCGAATACCCCGACGGCGTGATGGCATTTTGTATGGACCGCCAGATCAACGGCTGCGTGAGCCGCGTCAGGGATGTAATCTTCGGCACTGCGGGCAAGGCCGTAATGGGAAATCAGGCTGTCATTCAGAAAAAGGACGGCAGTTCCTGGAGGTTCAGGGAGGAACGTAACAACGCCTACCAGACGGAACATGAGGAGATCATTCGATCGATCCGCACCGACAATCCTGTGAATGAAGCGCGCCAGGTGGCGGAATCAACTCTTACCGCCATCATGGGAAGGGAAGCGGCCTACAGCGGCCAGGAGCTGAGCTGGGATGAAGCGATGAATTCGAAACAGGATTTTAATTTGAAAGAGTATGCGCTGGGAGATATGCCTCTCCCGCCTGTGGCGATGCCGGGAAAATATAAATTCGTGTAAAGCAATCGCGTTTTAACTCCGGGATCAATGCATGGCTTTGGCCAGGCGGTTAGGAAAGATCAAACTGACCTCCGTGCCCTGGCTTGCATCGGATTTTAAGAAAATCCTTCCGCCCAGCTTTTCGATCATCTCCCGGACAATAAACAATCCTAGCCCGGCTCCCTTGCTGGTAACGGTCGCCCTTGAAAACATGTCCAGTACACGGGGTATGTATTCCATGCCGATGCCTTCCCCATTATCGCTGATCCTGAGGTTCAGTTCCTTCCGTGATAGATCCCCTTCAACTCCAATACTCAGTTTTCTTTCTTTGACCCTGTATTGTATGGAATTCGTCAGGATCTTTTTGATAATCGTTGAAAATCGGAAACGGTCAGTACGGAAAACCGAATCCTTGTTAATACTTATTTTAATTTCGGGAACAACCTCGGGGAAATTATTTCTTAAATCAAGGATAACCCCCCTGATAGCCTCATCCAGGTCAATAATTTCAAACTCAACATCATTCCGGTAATTGTAGGAATACTGGAAAAAGGTGTCCATCATGCTGTTCAATCGCTGAATATTTTCCTCCATCATGGGCAAAAAATATTCCTTGGGGCTTTGAACAGGTTCAATCCTGTAGAGGTATAATAATCCCATGATCGATTTCAGAGGTGTACGCATATTGTGAGAGAGATGGTAGATAAATGTATCCATCTCTTCATTTAATGATTTGAGCTTATCATTCTGGCGTTTTAAGGCTTCCTCGGCTTCCCTTTTATTCCGTTCAATTTCCCTGTTATTCAGTGCCTGGATAATCGCGGTCGGGAGACGGATGAGATTGTGCTTAAGGATATAATCATCAACGCCCTTTTTAATGCATTGGACGGCAAATTCATCGGACACAGTACCTGTTACCAGGATAAATGGAATATCGAGATTATTTTCCTTATAAATTTGTAGGGCATCGAGAGAATTAAATTGAGGAAGGGCATGATCGCAAAGAATAACCTCAGGCTTAAATTTGATTAATGCATCTTTAAATTCACCTTCAGTGTCAACTCTTTTGGAAATGATTTCGGCGTATTCCTTTTTTATAATTTGTTCGATGAGAAAGGCATCTGTTTCCGAGTCCTCGAGCATAAGGACCCTTAAACTTTTTTTAATATTAGGGTTAATGGATCCCTCGCTTAATCGGGTCACTTATTAGGATTTTGGTTCATGATCAGCCAGAAATATCCGATACGCTGTACGGCTTCAACTAATTTATCAAATTCAACCGGCTTAACGATATATGCATTCACACCCAATTTATAAGCTTCAATGATATTTTTGTCGTCCTTTGACGAGGTCAGGATAACCACAGGGATAAATTTTCTGGAGGGATCGGATTTAAGTTTCTTTAATACTTCCAGGCCATTTACCTTAGGCAATTGAAGATCGAGCAGAATAAGCCTTGGGTATCTCGACAATCCCTCAGAAAAAAGGTAATTCAAGGCTTCAGCGCCATCCTTTAAATGAAGCAAATGGTTAGCAAGATGATGTTTTTTAAGGGAATGAATAGCCAGCTCTGCATCACCTGGATTATCCTCCACCAGGAGGATCTCGATAATACTCTCTTCGATCATTGCAATTACAATTAAGTCCCACTAATAAATTGCGACCAGCAATCGATTATTTAGTGTGAATCGAATGTCAAAAAGGGTACTGGTAGTATACGAAAGGCAATAAATATACATAAAAATTTGATAATGTAATAATATCGATGGCAGCTAATTATTGAAATCAACGGGATAAAAACGATTTGTGAATCAAAGTGCCGGAAGGGAAAAGAAAAAAGTTGCTCCTTCATCAACTTTGCCTTCAGCCCAAACCGTTCCTCCATGCCGGTTGATAATCCGTTTCACAAGCGCCAGGCCTACTCCCGTACCTTCATATTCGTGCAATGAATGTAACCTGTGGAATACGCCGAAAAGCTTTTCATAATATTTCATGTCGAAGCCGCAGCCATTATCCCTGATATAATAGCATACCTCCCTGTCTTTATCAAAACAACCTATTTCTATCAGGGTTTTCTCTTTTTTCATTGAATATTTAATGGCATTCGAAACAAGATTTATCCAAACTTGCCGGATCAGACTCATGTCCCCCTGGGCGCCTTTCAGAGGAAGGACATTTACATTGATTTCTCTTTCTTTGAGATGTCTGGTTAAATCATTGATAATAAGCTGAACCAGTTCCTGCATTTTCAGGTGGACGACGGCAATGGAAGCGCGGCCCATCCGGGAAAATTCAAGGATATCATCAATGAGTTGATTCATTCTTTTTGAATTTTGGGTAATATGACCCAGTAATTTTAAACCCTCTTCATTCAATTTATTGCCAAACTCATCATGAAGTAATTTTGAAAATCCTGTGATCGAGCGCAATGGCGCGCGCAAGTCGTGCGACACCGAATAGGCAAATGCTTCCAGCTCCTGATTGGCTTCTTCAAGCTGTTTTGTTCGCTGGTCAATCCGCAATTCAAGTTCCGCATTCATCAAATGGATTCTTTCTTCGGATACTTTTTGTTCCGTTATGTCCTGAACTGTTCCAATTCTTTGAATAACATTTCCCCCGGCGTCAAATTCAAGATCGGCAATTTCTCTCACCCATTTGACTTTTCCATCGACCACGATCCGGTGTTCAATGTTGAAGGGTGCGTTTTTCCCGGCCTCATTCCGCGACCTGATAACATACTCCCGGTCGTTCGGATGAACGCATTCCATAAATTTATCGAAAGTCAGCGGAGTCTCCGATGGAATGCCGAAGATACGGTAAGT
>DATDPY010000270.1:0-2887 GCA_035292565.1 Cyclobacteriaceae bacterium
TGATTGGAAGTTTGAATTAACCATTGCAGTAATTTTATCGCGTCCGTACGGGACTTGATTTAAAAGTACGCTTATATCATTATAATATGATGTATTTAATTTAACTATCGTAATACAATTTATTTACCTGACTAATGATCCCGGTATCCTTTTTGGCATTTGGCTGTTTCAATAAACGCAAGCATATTCTCAAGGGGAACGTCTCCTGTAACGTCATGGGATGGCGAAAAAATATAACCGCCCTCACCGCCCATCTTGAGCAACCTCTCGCTTTCCCTTCGTACTTCAATTTCAGTTCCAAACGGTAAAATTCGCTGGGTGGAAAGTCCGCCGTGGAAGGTCAATTTCCCCTTGTAAGAAATGATCAATTGATCGATATCCATTACGTCCGGCTGGAACGGATTGAAATTATCCAGCCCGATGTCGATGAGTGAATCAAAGAGTTCGTCCACATCGCCGCAAGAATGAATGAATACGTACTTCCCCGCCTCTTTCACCGTTTTAAAGATCCTTCTTAAATAAGGTTCGATAAATTCATGCCAGGCTTCGGATCCCATGATCAAGCCTCTTTGCTGCCCCCAGTCATCACCCAGCTTCACGGCATCGATATCAAATTCAAGTGCCCTCTTGATCTGAAAGATATTGTACTCGCAAATCGAATTCATCAGTTCATGGACAAAGCCCGGATTCATCATGAAATCCATCAGCAGGGCTTCCATGCCGCGAAGGGTCCAGGCGCGTTCAAATAATGAAAAACCAATCTCGAATATTCTGAACCGGTCGGGGTACTTTTCAAGTTGCGATGGTATGTTCTTAAAATATACATCCGATACCGGATCAGGAAATGAATATCCCTTCAGGCTTGCCCGGGGCAAAACCTGTCCCTCCACGTTTCCAATATCCTTATCAATAGTCCGGTCCCAGGTTACGCCGAAAATATCTTTGTAACGATTACTTCCCAGGTATTCAAAATATCCGATTTCAGCTCCCAGGTATAAAAAATGATTGCCGGTGGCCTCCATTAAATCGCCGGACCCGAAGTAATCGATCAGCTTCATTTTAGCTTTTTCCGTGAACCCAAAATGCCAGGGAACATATGGAGGCTTTTTATGATTCAGCAGGTTAATGATAACTTTACGTTTTGTCATTTTAAAAAATTAATTGGCTGACAGATGCTTCCCGGTTTAATATGTTACTTATCCGGGGCTGCATTATGTATCAATTCACCTATCCTTATCCTCGCCAAATCCCATTGTTCTGCGTCATAGCTCCAGACATCCAGATTTCCAATCGATGCTTCTCCAAACGGATCCTTGATAATTTCATTCACGATGGCATTTATGCGGTCCTTGCTGCCGTCCAGTTCGGACAACTTCCGCATATACTCATATTCCTGCACCCCATTTCTCATTGTTTTAAGGCGGATCGACGGACAAACTCCATAAACATTTGGTATGATCCCGGGACTATAGAGCAACAGACCATTTCCATTAAGCTTTTTATAAGAAAAACCCGCATCCGAATCCGACCCGGTTTTATATGAATCCTTCCAAGATTCCGGATCATACCAGGCCCTCTCCCATCCTGCCCCGATTCCCCAGCTAATCCATGAATGGGTGCCGTATTTCCAACAACTCCAGCTAATTGCCCTGTCGTTCACCAGGGGAAGGTCAATGAAGGTTGAACTCCCCACCCAACTGTTCACCTTTGATTCATAAATCATTGGCCCGTAAATCCAGACCTCGATTCCCATTTCCTGGTATTTCCTGATCCTTTCGAAATCGTAATTGATGGTATGGGAAGCCCATGATCCGATCGAGTTTTTCACTACCGTCATGGCTTCCTCGCTATACCCGCCGTCAATCCTGAAACGGGCTTCCGGGTAATCTTCTTTGAAAATATTCCCGTAAAATACCATCCTGGCCCAAGCCTCGGGAAAATACGATTCGTCGAGGCCATTCAGGTAAACCGTTAACTCCGTTTTGCCCGGATCAATCATGCCATTTAGGTGATCACGTACTTCACCGATTACTTTTCTGTATAAATTAATATTTTGAGACTCCCGTTCCACTTCAGGCCTGCCTGTATCCGGCCAGCCGGGGTCTCCATGCTTCCCAAAAACATTGAAAGGCAGGATAAAGACCTCAATCGGCTCCCCATACCCCGGTCCGTTGGCATACCCATATTTATGGGTAAAGGCTTCTCCCGAAAAGTATTTCCCGAGTCTCGTATCGAATGATGTCCAATTGATTGACAGATGGTTATCCTCTTCTATTTTAAGTTCAGGTTTATATGTTGGATCCATCAGTGAGATCCTGTTCCGTTTAAAAAGCTGGTACGTTTCCAACTCAAGATCTTCATCCGCATAGCTCAGGAAACCTTCATGCTGTAAGCTGGCCCGGAGGTTGTTTTCGCTGGGGATATCAAAATCCCAAACATTGAGGCTGATCGGAATTTCCTGTTGCAGTCCACCGATGGATACAGCAAGGGTAGTTAAATACTTTCCGGGCGGCGCATGATCACGTGAATAAGGAATGTACTGGTCGACCCAGAGGATTTGTACAAGCTGGTTATCAATCCGGTTATTAAAATCGGGGATTTCCAGGGGATAGGTCCATCGATGCGTTACCCTGGCAGAATCCATCTGGATATATTCAATGGGTATCAGCGCATCGGGGTACCAGCCAGCACCCAGCGAAGCTCTTGGATAACCGGTACTGGGCGTTTTAACCTCCACTGCCCATTCCAGGAACAGCTCAGGAGCGATATTAAATTTGGATTCAGAATTCCCGAACAGCGGCATGTCTACCATTATTCCTTTCAGGGCTGAATCGGTCTTTTTCCGGATAACAAGCTGGAAAGAAACATACTCACCTCTTGCCGCATG
>DATDPY010000271.1:0-3717 GCA_035292565.1 Cyclobacteriaceae bacterium
TTGTATATATGCAGATATCGGCAGCGATATGAAGGCTTTCATTTACCATTTGTTCGGCAGTCAGATGTGAGGCATGTCCTTTAAGTGCAATGGCTGCCGCCTGGGCATACATGCTTCCTGATCCGATCGCGGCGATCTGGTTGTCAGGTTCGATGACATCGCCATTCCCTGATATAATTAAAACATCTTTCTTGTCGGCAACAATAAGCATGGCTTCAAGCCGCCTTAATACGCGGTCCATTCTCCAGTCTTTGGCCAGCTCGATGGCTGCCCTCTTCATATTGCCTCCATATGAATTTAGCTTTTCTTCAAAGCGGTCGATTAGCGTAAAAGAATCAGCCGTAGATCCTGCAAAACCCGCCACGATCTTTCCCTCTGCCAGTTTCCTGATCTTCTTAACATTGCTCTTGGCAATGGTGGCGCCAAATGTGGCCTGGCCATCGGCCCCAATGGCAACTTCGTTGTTATGTCGTATGGCAATAACGGTGGTAGAATGATATTTATTGACGGACATGATCCGATGTTTTAATTGTTGGGACAGGAAATGAAAATGAATTATTCAGTTCAGATAAATATTTTTACCGGGTTTTCAAGGATATTTTTCAGAGATTGCAGAAATGTGGCCCCGGTGGCGCCATCCACTACCCTATGATCGCAGGAAAGCGATACTTTCATAACGTTTCCGGCTACAACCTGTCCATCTCTGACTATTGGAGTTTGCTTTATGCCTCCTACGGCTAATATGCAAGCATCCGGGGGATTAATTATCGCTGTGAATTCCTCAATGCCAAACATCCCCAAATTGGATATGGTAAATGTATTGCCTTCCCAGTCTTTGGGCTGCAATTGCTTATTCCTGGCCTTCTGGCTCAGGTCTTTTACTTCGGCAGCAATTTGGTAAACCGATTTAAGATCGGCATGCCGGATAACGGGAACGATCAATCCATCTTCAACTGCCACAGCCACACCGATATGAATATGTTCATTATAACGAATCCTGTCGCCAAGCCAGGAGGAATTTACCCGTGGATTCTTACGAAGCGCCCTGGCACAGGCTTTTAAGATCAGGTCATTAAAGGAGATCTTTGACGGAGCTTCTTCATTCACGGAATTCCTGGCGCCTATGGCCTGATCCATATTGATTTCCATGGTTAGATAAAAATGAGGAGCGGTAAATTTACTTTCGGCCAGTCGTTTTGCGATCGTCTTCCTCATCTGGGATACAGGCACCTCACTGAAACTTTCTTTGCCTGTGACCTGTGCGTAATGATAATTGAATTGTGAAACACCCACTGCACCGCTTTGCCCACTCTCCATGTAGGATTCTATGTCCCGTCTGACAATCCTTCCGTTCTCTCCCGTTCCGGAAATCCCCGACAGGTCGAAGCCATGTTCTCTGGCAAGTTTCTTTGCCAGGGGCGATGCCTTGATCCTCCCGTCTGTTGAGATACCCGAATTTGATTCCTTTACCACTTTTTTCACATCGGCAACTGGGACAGTTACCGAAGACGCCAACGGTTTCGCGGATTTTTCAGGCATTGTTGGTTTTTTCACTTCCACCGCAGCGGGCGATTTATGCCGCGAATTGAAATCTTTCACCAGGGTCATATAATCAGCATTCTTTTCGCCTATTACAGCGATTACATCATCCACGGCGACCGATTCGCCTTCTTTGACAGCAATGTAAAGCAATTCCCCATTGTCAAATGCTTCAAGCTCCATCGTTGCTTTATCCGTTTCAACTTCTGCCAGAACGTCGCCGGATTTAACTTTTTCACCTGGCTTCTTGATCCACTTCGTAATGGTTCCTTCAGTCATGGTATCGCTCATCCTTGGCATGGATATTACCGTTGCCTTTATGCCTGATACAGGTGTCATGGTTTCCTTTACAGACGCAATTTTTTCTGCCGGCTGTTCCGAATCGCTGCTTCCTTTTGCCGGTTCATTTTTCACCTGGTCTATCAATTCATCGATCTTTTCTCCTTTCTTGCCTATAATCGCTAGAACTCCATTCACAGGCACAGACTGCTTTTCCTCAACACCCAGATATAGAATCACGCCATCCTGGTACGACTCGAGTTCCATGGTGGCCTTATCGGTCTCTACTTCAGCAAGCGTATCGCCCGATTTTACGGCATCTCCTACTTTTTTCAGCCATTTGGCTATAACTCCCTCCTCCATCGTATCGCTCATCCTTGGCATTCTTATTATTTCGGCCATAACAGTCAGGTTAATTGCGCAAAAATAGGCTTTATTATCTCTTAATTCAATTATTTTCTGTTGCTTTATCAAAATCCGAATCGGCCAATCAGGATCCGGAATTGTTGGGATCGTAATTCACGTATATAGGTATACCTGATCCCAATATTAAACAGGGATATGAATCTCATCAGGTTGAAGTCGAAATACACTTCAGCGCCAAATGAAGATAAATTTTCTGAAAAGGAAATATTTCGTCCATATCCATAATCCAGGAATAGATTTGAATAAATCCTCTGTAAATTAAAAAAAGGCCCTGCATGAAAATCGGGATATGCGATCGGAAAAGTATAATTTGCCGATGTTGTGAAAAATTCCTGGTAGCTCCGGTACCGGTATCCACGGGGGAAAAATATCGGGCT
Source organism: Cyclobacteriaceae bacterium (assembly GCA_035292565.1). Lineage (GTDB taxonomy): Bacteria > Bacteroidota > Bacteroidia > Cytophagales > Cyclobacteriaceae > DATDPY01. The sequence continues at coordinate 2,622 of DATDPY010000271.1, forward strand.
CGAAAATTCATAATTCTTTACGTTGTTTGCCTGAGCCTGTCGCAGCGCTCCAAGTCTGATATTGAACGAGTGGTGCCTTCCAATGCCAGGGAAAAAAAGCCTTGATTCAACCGCGGCCAATTCCGCCTGATAATCCCCTCCAAGGGGAGTATGGTCATACTGGAAATAAAATAATTGGGCAAAACGGCTGTGGATATCCCGTTTGCTTCTCCTTAATATCCTTTGATACGTAATGCCTAAAGAGTTGCTTATCAGGGTCCCGTTTCCTTGCTGGAAGGGATATCGAATTCCATAATTATAATCTTGTATATGGTTGTAATTAGCATAATCCGCTATATCGAGATATTCAAAATATTTTGAATGTGTTAGATTCAATGGTAAAACCACGCCGGCTTTTACGCCGGTTTCGTTCCAATTTAAGGTTACTGTTGAATCAACGGTCCCCGCAGAAGTCTCAACAGGGAATGACTGGTCGATGGATCTTTTGCCCGAATACCCGACTACATTGATTACCGGGAAGATCCCCTGATAGCTCAGATTGGCCATCCATTTCCCAGTGTATTCTCTGGCATTGAATTCGTAACCTGCATTTATCGCCGTTGTACTTGTGATATCCTGTAAATGCACCCCAACAAGGAGATCAGGGTCACTGCTGATCAATGTTGGGCCCCAGCTATATGGGTTAAAAATCCTTCTTATACCTTTATATGGCTTTTGCGGATATTTCGATTCACTCCCGGCAACAAAATTAATTTTATTTGGCTCTTCGTTTTCAGCTGGCAAAAAATAGTTTTCAGGTTTTGCATTGATGGATGAAAGCCTCTTCCATAAATGTGGATTAAATTTCATTTCGGCGATTTCCATTCCATTCATTCCAAAGTCACTGAAGAGTATTTTCGTTCCGTCCCCCGAAACCACCGGGTTATATGCCCCGAATTTCCGGCTGGTTACCTGAAATATCGAACCCTCATTCAAATCGATTGCATATATATTATCAATTCCGCTGAATGGGCTGTTATACAATACATAATCCCCGATGAGGAACGGGTTACTGAGATTTTCCATCAAGGGCCCGAGTACGACTTTTGATTCCTTT
>DATDPY010000272.1:0-8916 GCA_035292565.1 Cyclobacteriaceae bacterium
GGGATACCCAATGACCTGGTTTATATGGTAACGTGTGACGGAAAGGATGTATGGGTCGCCACCGGCGGCGGAGCAGGCCACCTGGACACCTATACAGGTACCTGGGAAATTTTCACAGAACAAAATGCACCCATGCACGAACCCTGGACTTATTCTGTCTCCGCCGATAACGGAGTAGTATATATTGCCGCATGGGGAGGAGGAATTATTGAATATAATAGTAAAGCAAAAAGATTCAGGGATTATGTCGATCCAGACGGAGAAATGGAACTTGACCTTTATCCAAATGATGGGCCCGTTCATGACATTACAACCGCCGCACATTTATCGAATGGAATCCTCTGGGTGAGCAGTTACTTTGGAATCAGTCGTTACGACGGGACGAACTGGAGCGGGTATTTCGATCATGACAGCGGGCTTGCCAGTAATTTTACCAATTTTATCAAAGCCAATGGTGATGTAGGCTGGGCCTGTACCGATAATGGAATCAGCTCCTTCAACGGTGATACCTGGGTTACCTACAGGAAAAGTGAAACCGGAAGCGGAGGGGAGGTGATCATTACCAGGGGTCAGGGCGTGAGAAAAATCAAAACAACTACTTCCATCAGCAACAGTTTTATCTGGGGTGTTGACTTCAAGGATGACGATGTCTGGGTAGCCACTTCATACGGACTCAGCCATGGAAAAAGAATTGGAAATTCCACTGCCGAAATGCCAAACCTGTAATTTTTTAAATATGAATATAATGTTAGAAACCGAAAAAATGCTTCTCGATCTGAATACCCTGAGCGAAGGGGAGCGCGAAGAACTTTTAAAGCTTGGGATCATCTCAGATATTGACCTGGTCATGCCCTGTCCATATCTTCCTTTGAATGAGGAAAAGCCTTCAATACTGAAAAAGGCAATTCATGCGCCGGATGTATTGAATGAAGCTTATAATTATAAACGACCCTCATCCTTTTCAAGAGGATTACGACTCGACCTCGGCGGGTTTACTGTTTTGCTGATATCCGGTACGGCCAGCGTCAGCGAAGAAGGGAAACCGGTTCATGTCGGTAATTTCCGGGCACAGACCTGGAGGACATACCGGAATATCACTCAGCTCCTGAGCGCTGAAAATATGACCTGGCATGATGTGGTGCGCACCACAAATTACCTGAGGGACATAGAAAGAGATTATAAGGATTTCAACGAGATCAGAACCTCCTTCTTTTCCTGGCTTGGGCTTGATCCCTTACCAGCCAGCACAGGTATCCAGGCGCGGTTATGTTGGGAAACCTTGCTTGTAGAAATTGAGGCGATAGCTATTCGTCAGACAAATAAATGAAATACCCATGAAAACATATATTGCCATAATTTCAATCATATTTTTTACAGGCTGGTCCCTTTCGCTTTCTGCCCAAAATTTAACTTCAAATTACAGCAAGACTCCCGATGAATTATTACCCTACGGAAAGTTTCGGAAAGCCTACAAGTATTTTTTTACCGATCCGGTCCAGCCATACCGCGGCCCGGGAAGGGAAAAACCGATTCCAACCGATGTAAAATCCGTACTATTGGGATTTCTCGGCCCGCTGGAAGGTTCCTATATCACCGAATATGGCAAGCAAATGCTTCAGGGAACTACGTTGGCGATTGAAGAAGCCAATGCCCGCGGGGGATATAAGGGAGCACCCTTCGAATTAGCAGTTCATAATGATGTTGGACTTTGGGGGGCATCTGCAAACCGGATTGTAAACATGGATGATCAGCATGTATGGGCAATTCTGGGTTCCATCGATGATATTGTAACCCATGTCGCAATCCGTGTAGCATTAAAGCTCGAAATTCCCATGATGATAACAGGAGACCCGGATCCCACGCTTACCGAAACGAATATTCCATGGGTAATCAGAGTAATTCCAGACGACCGTCAAAGCCAGTATATGCTTGTAAATTACATATACAGGCAAATGGGATTTACGAAAGTTGCCATGCTCAGGGTGAATAACCGTTATGGCCGCGTTGGAACGGGGGAATTTAAGGATGCTGCCGAACGGATCGGACATCCGGTAATATGCGAACTGAGGTTTATGGACAGGGATACCGTTTTTACGGAACAATTGCAGGTTATCAAAAAAACTAACCCTGAAGCCATCATGATACTTGGCGATCCCAAGGAACTCGGATTAATTGTTAAACAAATTCGAGCCATGGAAATGAAGCAACCCATATTCGCCGGAGACAGGTCGGTAAACACAAAGTTCATTTCCATTGCCGGGAAAGATGCCGAGGGCATTGTCACAACCTGCCAGTATAATCCAGACACCAATGACCCTAAATACCTCGAGTTCAAAAAGAACTATAAAAAACGTTTCGGAATGGATCCTGATGTCTTTGCTGCACACGCTTATGATGGAATGAATATATTAATAAAGTCGATCCGGATTGCAGGTTTAAACCGGGCGTTGATCAGGGATATTTTGCTGGATCGGAAGACCTTCCAGAACTATCATGGAGTAAGCGGGCCGATGTATTTCGATCCTACCTGGAATAATATACGGCAGATCTATATGGCCGAGGTGCGGCAGGGGAAATTTCATTTTTCACCGGCCGAATATAAAACTGAACAATAGGAATTAAATAACCCGGGAAAGGGGAACAAAATGAATATCATGAATTGCGAATTGCCCGATATTCCACAGATCGCAGGATTGAAACTGGTATCGCGGACCATGAACCCAGCGGGCACCATTATTGATATTGACGGGATCTGTATCGGCGACAGGGAATTTGTCGTGATGGCCGGGCCGTGCGCCGTGGAGAGCGAACACCAGCTTTATACTACCGCCATGCATATTTGCGGAAGCGGAGCTAAAATTCTCCGTGGGGGCGCCTTTAAGCCGCGCACTTCTCCGTATTCGTTCCAGGGCCTGGAGAAAGAAGGCCTTGTTTTACTGGCAAAGATCAGGAAGGAAACCGGGATGCCTGTTGTAACCGAGGCTATGGATACGCGCCAGCTTGAAATGGTGATGGAGTTTACGGATATCCTGCAGATCGGGTCCAGAAATATGCAGAATTTTCCCTTGCTGAAAGAAGCCGGCATGTGCGATAAGCCGATCCTTCTCAAAAGGGGAATGAGCTCGACCCTGGAAGAATTCCTTTTGGCTGCGGAATATATTCTTAAGGAAGGCAATACGAAAGTGATATTGTGTGAGAGGGGTATCAGGACCTTTGAACCGGCATACAGGAACACCATGGACCTGAATGCTGTACCAATGTTAAAAAAACTGAGCCACCTGCCGGTGATTGTAGACCCAAGTCATGGAACAGGTTATTCCTGGATGGTGCCGTATCTCGCGAAAGCCGCATTGGCTGTCGGGGCTGACGGCCTGCTTGTGGAAGTGCATTTCAAGCCTGAGGATGCCCTTTGTGACGGACCCCAGTCTCTCACTCCCCCGGAGTTTGATCAGATGATGCGAGAGCTTGCAGCTATCGCGCCTGCCGTCGGGAGGGAAATGGGGTTGCATGAACCGAATTTTATTTGAAAGGCCAGGATTTATTTACGATTGAATTTTTTAATTCATCATAGCGTGTTAATCGTTTGGACTCCTGCCTCACCTCTGGCAGGGGTTCTTTTATTATGAGCATTTATGAAATTTTCTCCTGAGTGAAGTCTGGATCAAGTGATAGAAATTTGACTTATTTTAGCTTATACATCATCTGGGTATGAGTTTTTCCCGCATACAGTGGGTTCTTGGCCTGACCATCGGCATTGTATGGACTGGCTGCAAACCGGCCATGCAAAATGACAATGCCGGGGATGGGGAAGCGCGCGTAATTACCGGCGATAAAAATTTATTGACTGATCCGGATTCGGATTCCGGACCTATTAACCCGATCCGCATTGGATTACTGGTATCAAAACGCCCTGAAGGGAATGATGCGAATCTGGCGGCCTGGCAGGGGGCTGAACTTTCCATAAATAATTTTAACAAAAAAGGCGGATACAAAGGCAGGCCTGTCAGGCTGGTCGTACGCTCATGCGATGGGCCCTGGGGAACCGGTTCGAAACAAGCGGTAAACCTGGTATACGATGAAAGTGTAATCGCCGTGCTTGCATCCACCGACGGAAGGAATGCCCACCTGGTCGAACAGGTTATTACAAAGACCCGTGTGGCAACGGTATCTGCCTGGGCGACTGAAGTCACCCTGACCCAGGCATTCGTGCCCTGGTTTTATCGCTGTGTGCCCAATGACCTCCAGCAGGCGATGGTACTGGCCGATTCAATTTATCGTAATACTAAAGATGTAAAGGTGACTGTCCTTTACTATTCTGATTATGATTCACGAAATGCCATGCAAACCTTTAACAAGCTTATCGAAGAAAAGGGATTCAGGCATCCTGAACAAATAGAATTTAATCCCGATTCAATTTCTGCGGATCAGGTTGTAAGAAAAATACGCCGGAACAAGGCGGAAATTGTTCTGATATTCGGTTCTTCCAGTATGCCGCGAAACTATACGGGCGACATTATCGGGAAATTGAAGGACGCGTTAATTTATTCCAATTCATGGGGCATATATGATCCGGCGCTTATAATACGGATCAGGAAAGGCCAATATCCCGTAAATTTTATTGCTCCGGACATTTCATCAAATGAAGCCGGTATTAAATTTCGTGAAGATTTCAGGAATGACTATGGTTATTTTCCTGATGCACCGGCAACGTATGCTTATGATGGAATGAACATCCTTCTCCAGTCCCTGTTAATATCGGGTCCTGACAGACAAAAGATCAGGGATTGCCTGGCCACAATCCATTATATTCAGGGAGTCAGCGGCGAAATCCGGTTTGATGAACATGGAAATCTCCGGGACCTTCCCCGTATAATTCGATAACCGTAAGGTAAGGACAGGCCCTCACAACATTCCTTGACCAATCAGGGTGGGCTGACCGGAATTATTCCCTGTACGGCCCGGCACAGGTTGATTCTCAGATTTTTTTTTCGTATTATTGGAGAATAGCCTGTCCGCAATGAACAAAATATCTTCAGGTATACTGCTCTTGATGCTCTTCCTGTATCAGGCAGGCTTTTACTTGTTTTACCTTACAGAAAAATACAGGATTGCTAATGACTGGGAGGGCAATTTTGAGGGAAATGGTCATGAATTATTGAGTAAATCGATTCCAATTACCCTGCCGTACCAGCCTGATCAGGAGGAATTTCAACCTGTTTTAGAGATTATCGAAGCAAACGGGAGATTTTACCGGGTGATCATGCAGAAGTACGCCAAGGATACCCTGCATATTATTTACCAGTCCGATAAAAATAGCGAGGAACTGCATGCGTCGCTGGTGAACTGGATTGATTCGATTTCCCAGCAGTCGTCAGCGGAAAAGAAACCGGTTGAACGGCACAGGCTTGAAAAGAATTATCTTCCGGCCTTTAATTGCGTTCAGCCAATACTGACAATGGATACAAATCCCGATTTTAAATTTAAATTTGGCGGCATTCTCTTGAATAATTCACCGGAAATCCCAGAGCCTCCTCCTGAAGCTACGTCTTCCCAGGCATAGCGAATAAAATGACAGCGGGTGAATATGCCTTGCCGGTTTATATCTTGCCGTTTATGAACCGGGAAAGTGTGATTCAAATGCTTGTCATGAATATTCACCCGACTTCGTGTCGCGAGTACGAAGCACCTCGTCGGGCACAGCGAATCACAAATCACTGATCACAAATAACAAATCATAAATGTATTAAACCATGGCATATATTAAACTAAAAAACGAAAATCTTCCCGGGATCGTGGGCTTGCTCGATTACAGGCCTGAAACTGCCCTGCCCTTATCCGAGCTGGCAGAGGTATTATTAAGGGGTGACTCCACATTATCGAGTGGCGAGCGTGAAATCATCGCTTCCTCGGTATCGCATTGGAATGATTGTCATTTCTGTCATACCTCTCATGGAGCTTCTGCCGTAGCCCATCTGAAGGCCGATCTAAACCTGATCGATGATATAAAATCAGGATTAAAAAATACAGAGGTTACACCCAAGTTAAGGGCATTGCTGAATATCGCCCGGAAAGTGCAGGAGAGCGGCAAAAATGTCAGTCAGGACGACATTGAGCGTGCCAGGAAAGAAGGCGCGACCGATCTTGAGATCCATGATACTGTTTTAATTGCGGCTGCTTTCTGCATGTTTAACCGTTACGTGGATGGACTGGGCACCTGGGCGCCTGGACCTAATGCAGCCTACAAGGAGATGGGAGAAATGCTTGCCTACCAGGGATATCTGGCGGCTATGCCCAAGGGGGGCCAAGCGTAAAAAATTGCGCCTGTGACGCGTTTTAGCAAGGAGCCGGTTTGCAGGGGAGGCAGTATTTTGAATTCCTTTAGCTAATAATTTAATCGCCAAAGGCAATGAAAGCGCAAGGCATCAGATTCCGGGTATATCTGATTTTCCTTTACGTTTCCGGAAACTTCTACGGATTATTTCTGCGTGAATACGGATAACGGGAAATCAGTCTAAAGGATATCCCGTGAATTGTTTACCGGTAAACCAGCGACACGTTGCCGTCGGATGCGTCCAGGTTTACCGTAATTCCGCCGCCATTAATCTGGCCATGCACGGATTCATCATCCGATTCACCTGAGAAATTCCTTAACGGAACGTCAACAGATTCTGCATCAATGTCGAGGTCCAGTCCCAGACGGTCCGGTATGGAAATATGGATATTCCCGCCGCTGGTTTTGGCGATTAGTTCTTTTTCAAGATGATCGATATTTCCTGAAATGTTTCCGTCCGAGGTAATGGCAATAAGCGATCCTGATAATTCCTCGAAAGAAATATCTCCGTCTGAGGTTTTAGCCGATGTGGTGCCTTTGGCCGAAGTTACCCTGATATTCCCATCGCTGGTCACGGCCCGGATATCTCCGTTAATATTATTAAGTAAAATATTTCCATCGCTCGTGGTGGATTCGAGATCGCCGACAACATGATCGAGACTGATATTGCCGTCACTGGTTCTCACGTATAGATTTCCGCTTATGTTTTTGGCATTTATGTTTCCATCCGATGTAGTTCCCGTGGTACGTCCATTGATATCGGAGATGTTAATATTTCCATCACTTGTTTTACATTCCTGTTCGGATGCAAGGCCCGACAGCGAGATATTGCCATCCGAAGTGTGCAGGATCGCCGCCGTTTCCGCAGGCGTATAGATCACGAAGCTTACATCAACCCGGTTTTTCCAGTCAAGCCATGAATCACTGAAATCATGGCTCACAGTAATTTCGAGGCTGTTCCCTGAATGGGATACATCAAGTTCGAGCTCTTCCTCGAGCTCTTCCCTGTTAATATCAAGCACCTTTCCCATCTTTGTCGCGATATAATAAACTTTGATCTCATCGCCAGTCGAGGGCACAACATTGATATTCCCGTCGGAAGTGGTGATGGCCAGTCGGGCGGGAAGGGAGACCTTATAATTTTCCGTGAATGAAAAGTCAAAATCCTGGGAAAATCCATTGGATATTGCCAGGAAGAGGCAGGCTGCGAAAAGTAAGATTTTTTTCATGGTTTAGGGGGTGTTGTTGTATATCTAATAATGTATATGACGTCATGATATGTGTGTAGGTTGCATAAAATGACATATTTAAAGACTAATTTCAATTAACTCGCGATTTGAACTTCGAACATCGAACATCGAACATCGAACATCGAAAATCGAACATCCTCCGTTTCATCAGCAATTGCCGAACAATTATTAAAGCCGGTTAATGTTCGATACGCGATATTCAATGTTCGATATGCGATTTTAAAAACATTCTGCTCCATTATTAATCTTTATTTTTCCAAAAGGTGATTATCCAGCATCCAATCCGCCAATCGATCCGGCCAGGTTTTCAACGTTTTAAGCGTAGCCCGCTGGCCCATGTTGAAGGCATGTGCTCCCTGGGCATAGATATGGACCTCGGCAGGGATCTTTGCTTCGTGATATTTTTGTAACAGCTTAATGATTGGCGCTGAACAACATGGATCGGCAATTGCGGCGATCATAAAGGCGGGAGGAGCATCGTTGGGCAGCTTTTCCGGAATGCCATTGGGGCCGGGATAAACCAGGATCTGGAAATCGGGTTTCCCGTTGATCCTGTCGGTCACATCTTTAGCATCAGGATCCCCGTTGCCGTTTTCATATGCGATCATGGCGGCTACTTCTCCGCCGGCTGAAAAACCCATGACGCCGACCTTCTCCGGATTAACTCCCCATTGGGTGGCATTTTCACGGATCAGCCGCATCGCCCGGTAAGCATCCTGTTTGGGATGGTCAAGATTGTAAGGAGAGCCCTGTTCCCTGGCCAGCCTGTATTTCAACACCATGGCGGCAACGCCGATCTTGTTAAAGAACAAAGCGGCATCCCGGCCTTCGGCGTCGAAGACCAGTTCCCTGTGGCCGCCGCCGGGGAAGATCAGTACAGCCGTGCCGACAGCCTTGTCAGGCTCGGGAAGAAAGACGGTGATGGAGGGGTTGTTAATATGCTTCACCCAATAATCCTTTGCCTGTTCGGGTTCGTCTTTCAGTTGTTCAAAACCGGGAGCGCCGTTTTCCCAGAGATATTTGACAAAGGGGATTTGCTGAGCGTGGGAAAAGTTAATTGCGAATATCAGCAGGATAGTAGTCGGGATTTTTCGGGATGACTTCATAATCAGGCGATGTTTAGAGAGGTAAATCTAATAGTTATTAAATTATTTAATTGGGTTATTTTGACCACCCATGCCTAGCGGTCCGACCACTTGCCGTCCTGCCCGCAGCGGTACGGACCGTACCTTTCGCTCAAGGCTCGCGCAACGGTCCGACCGCTTGCCGTCCTGCCCGCAGCGGTACGGACCGTACCTTTCGCTCAAGGCTCGCGCAACGGTCCAACCGCGAGCC
>DATDPY010000273.1:0-2367 GCA_035292565.1 Cyclobacteriaceae bacterium
GCTTGAAAAAAGCCGCGAGGAGATACTTAATAATCTTGGACCACACCATACATTTTCGGCCGAAACACCCTATTGTTCAGTGGACAAAAGGGTCATTGAATATGCAAATAAGGTATACCCGGTAATAAGGAGCAGGAAGCATGATTCATTCCTGAAAGAAATAAGATTTTCTAGTCGCCAGTCACCGGTTAATCAGACCATTGAATATGTTGAGTGGCAACGCGGTACATACACGAAAACCCCTTTGTCGGAAATGAAGGCGTGGGTTGACACAACGGCGGCTCAGAAAAATATCTGGTTGGTCCTGATCATCCATGGATTGGATGGTATAGGCTGGGAATCGGTGAAAAGCGATGAGATTGACGAGTATTTCCGGTATATCAAGTCAAATGAGGATGATCTGTGGATTGCAACCTATGGCGACGTCACCAAATATCTCCGCGAAAGGATGAATGCTGAAGTAAAAAAATCGGAGAAAAAAGGAAAAATAACCGTAATGCTTACCCATCCCCTTGATCAGGCTATATATAATGTACCGCTAACGCTGAGAACAACGGTCCGGCCGGAATGGAAAGAAGCGACCGTTAAACAGGGTAATGAAATCAGTCGGCTCAAAACAATGAAGGCCGGGAATGAAACCTATATACTTTACCAGGCATCACCGAATGCCGGGAATATCGAGATTACAGGCATCTGAAATTTTCAATCTGAATAATTTAGATTATTTTAGAAATATTTTTTCTGAATATATCCCTTAAACACAAATTTCTATGAAACAATTTTTACAGATAAGGTTCCTTATCCTGGTCGTGCTCTTCTTCACCACCAGGACTGTCTTTGCACAGGCACAAAACAAGATCAAAGTATTGTCCTATTACAGCGGTCCTGTCGATTCGCTTGATAAATATGATGTCAGCCAGATGACCCATATTATTTTCTGTTTTGGCCGGCTGAATGGAAATCAATTCGGTATCAGGAATGCAAGAGATACAACCATGATCCAGAAAATGGTATCCCTTAAAAGTAAAAATCCCGACCTGAAGGTCCTGATCTCACTTGGCGGCTGGGGCGGATGCAAAACCTGTTCTGACGTATTTGCCACGAAGGTTGGGCGGGAAGAATTCACCCAATCGATCAGGGAAATATATGAGTATTTCAAGGTTGACGGACTCGATCTCGACTGGGAATACCCCGGAATTTCAGGTTTCCCCGGGCATAAATTCGATCCTGCGGACAAAAAGAATTTTACAAAACTGGTGAATGAACTCAGGAAATTAGGCTATGAAAAAGAACTCAGTTTTGCGGCCGGCGCCTCGCAGAGGTATCTGGACGGTGCGGTTGAATGGAAAAAGGTAATGAAGCAAGTCAATTATGTTAACCTGATGACTTACGACATGTCAGGTCCCGGATCAAAAACTGCGATGCACCATACCGGGCTATTCTCGACACCTGAACAGCCAAGATCGGCCGACTGGATGGTTAACGCGCTGACAGAAATGGGGGTACCTGCAGAGAAGATTGTCATAGGTGGTGCGTTTTACGGCAAGGTATTTGACAGTGTTGAGAATATAAACAACGGACTCGGTCAGGCCGCCAAGTTCAAAACAACTTTCCAATTCAAGCGAATGGAAACTATGTTCCCTGCCGACAGCGGATGGGTGTATCACTGGGATGAGGCGGCAAGCGCTCCGTACCTGTATAATGCGGAAAAGAAACAATTCTGCACATTCGACGACAAGCGGTCAATTGCTGAAAAAGCCCGATATGCAGTTGATAAAAATCTTTACGGGATCATGTACTGGCAGCTTGGCGGAGATAAATATTCCGATGGCCTGCTGAATGAAATCGATAAGGTCAAGAGGACTTACGTATCGGGGAGCAAGTAACCCAAATGAGAAAATTGAAACTCCAAATGCAGATTTCCATTGACGGCTTCGTGCAATTTGGAGAAAACGATGAACAACACTGGGTTACCTGGGCCTGGGACGAAATCAGGCAATATGTGCTCGATTTGCTGGACAACAGCGACACGATTCTTATCGGGAGAAAATTAGCCGTGGATTACATCCCCTATTGGCAGGACACCTTTACCAAACCCGGCGACCCGATGTTTGAAGTGGCCGGAAGAATTGTAAATGCAAGGAAAATCGTATTTACAAAGACGCTTGAAAGATCAGCATGGGAAAATACCGAACTGGCAAAGGGAGACCTGGCGGATGAGGTGAACAAACTGAAAAATCAAAATGGGAAAGATCTCATCGTCTACGGAGGCAGTTCGTTTGTATCGGAGCTGAACAAAGCCGGATTGATTGATGAATTTCATTTTTTCCTCAATCCTGTAGCACTGGGCAAAGGCGTTCCCATCTT
>DATDPY010000274.1:0-2643 GCA_035292565.1 Cyclobacteriaceae bacterium
ATAACAAAGTACTTAACCGGTTCAGTCCGGACGAGAAAAAGAAGATAGGCGTGCATACCTGTCCCGGCGGTGATCATGATTCAACCCACAGCGCCGATATCGGTTATGCCGATCTTCTGCCGCTTCTTTTCAGCCTGAACGCAACAAACTTTTATATGGAATTCGCCGGTGAAAAGGATAAAAAAGAAGTCCTCAATATTGTCAGGGCTAACCTGAAAAACAACCAACGGGTCTTTATCGGTGTCACCAATGTGCTTGATCCCAGAGTGGAAAGTCCCGAAGAGATCAGGGACATGATCCTCGAAGCCGCTTCGGTATTGCCCTTGAACCAATTGGGAACCTGCGATGACTGCGGGTTTTCTCCTTTTGCAGATGATACTTCTACAGCCAGGGACATTGCATTTGCAAAAATCCGCTCACGGGTAAAAGGCACTGCACTTGCCGAGAAAAAATTATTTAAATAATGATTAACTTTCCAAAAGTTTAAAACACTTGGAAAGTTAATCATGCGAATCGTAAAGACAGGATTGATTCAGACTTCCTGTTCAGGTAACCGCGACCAGGACATTGGCAAGGCGATCGCGGGGATTCGGGAAGCATCGTTGAAGGGAGCCCAGATCGTCTGCCTTCAGGAACTTTTCGGATCCCTGTATTTCTGCGACGACGAGGACTATTCCAATTTTAATCTTGCAGAAACTGTTCCCGGTCCACTGACGGAAAAGCTTCAACAAATTTCAAAGGAACTGGGTATTGTTATCATTGCTTCCATGTTCGAAAAAAGGACCGAGGGGGTCTATCATAACACAGCCGCAGTCGTGGATGCAGACGGATCATTTCTTGGCATATACCGGAAGAACCATATACCCGATGATCCGGGGTATTATGAAAAATTCTATTTCGTTCCCGGAGATACGGGTTATAAGGTTTTTAATACCAAATTTGCCAGGATCGGGGTCCTTGTATGCTGGGACCAATGGTACCCCGAGGCTGCACGCATCACGTCCCTGATGGGGGCCGAGATCCTATTTTACCCGACGGCCATCGGCTGGGCAGTGTCGCAAGACAATGAAACCAATCTTGAACAATTCAATGCCTGGCAGACAATCCAGAAATCGCATGCCGTAGCCAATGGGATCTATGTCGTTTCCGTGAACCGGACCGGAAGGGAAAAAAATATGAATTTCTGGGGAGGATCGTTCGTAGCAAATCCATTTGGAACGGTTTTATATGAAGCCCCCAACGACCGGGAAGCAGTACAGGTGGTTGACCTGGATATGTCGAAGATCGGGTTTTACCGTACTCACTGGCCATTCCTCCGGGACCGAAGGATCGATACCTATGCTCCCATCCTCAACCGGTTCATTGACTGAGAACATGAGCCAGGCAATGGTCAAAACTCCAAAGGAGCTTGGCTATCATTTCCCGGCGGAATGGGAAAGACACGGCTCAACCTGGCTTAGCTACCCGCATAACGAAGTCTCCTGGCCGGGGAAAATACATACCATCTTCCCTTATTATCACAGGTTCATAAAAGAAGTTTCACGCGACGAGCTGGTCAATATTAATGTATCGGATGAATCCATGAACACAAGGGTTAAGAAGCACCTGCAGGAAGCCGGCGTGGATATGGATCGAATCAGGCTTCATATCAATCCGACAAATGATGCCTGGTGCCGTGATCACGGCCCCGCATTCCTGGTGAATCGAAATAGCGATCGCTCGAAAGCAATTGTCAACTGGAAATACAATGGATGGGGAGGAAAATACCCGGCAGAATTGGATACGGTTATCCCTCAGAAGATTGGTGAGTTACTGGATCTTCCAGTATTTTATCCCGGAATTGTTATGGAGGGCGGGGCTGTAGACTTTAATGGCGCCGGATCATTGATCACAACCACCTCATGCCTGTTGCACCCTAACCGCAATCCGGGGATGGACCGGGAGGAAATTGAGAATTACCTGGTGAATTTTTATGGTGTGGAACAGGTCATTTGGCTTGGCGATGGGATCGAAGGCGATGATACCGACGGGCATGTTGATGATCTTACCCGATTTGTCGGCCCTGATACGGTAATAACCATGGTTGAGCTAAACAAATCCGATCATAATCATGAACCGCTGAAGGCGAACCTTGAACAACTGAAGAAGGTCCGGCTTCTGAACGGGAAACAACTGAATATCGTTGAAATTCAAATGCCCAAACCGTTGTATTACAGGGATCAGCGCCTGCCGGCATCTTATGCTAATTTTTATATCAGTAATGCCGGTGTAATTGTTCCGACGTATCGATGCAACGAAGATCAGAAGGCCATCGATCTTCTTCAGAGATGCATTCCCGACAGGCCGGTTATCGGGATTGATTCTGTTGAGATCATCTGGGGTCTGGGTTCATGGCATTGCCTGAGTCAGCAGGAGCCGGCGACATGATATTCAATAACTCTTCGCGATCAGCGCCGGTACATTGGTATTTAATGATAATTGAGGATGGAGGATCGATCATGGAGGTTGGAAGATCCTGTTTCAAATGAAAGCGATGTCCTGAACGAAGACCTGGAACAGTTAATCTCTTCAGGATCAGAATGAACGGATATCCGACAGCTTATCTCCTACCTCAGTCCATTAATCATAGATAAGATCGGCAGT
>DATDPY010000275.1:0-4028 GCA_035292565.1 Cyclobacteriaceae bacterium
CTGGCAGGCGCCCATGGATTTCTTTTAAAAGATTGCGATCCTGCAGAACTGGAGAAAGCGGTTTATTCGGTAATCGATCGCAACTTATTTATCAGTGACGTAATCCTGAACACCTTGCGGCATCGCGTAACGCCAAAGGCACTGCGTTATCAATGACGAAAACATTTCGTTCGTTATGCAAGAAATATTAAGAAACCGCAATAATGTTTCATCCCTGCCTGATGCCCACAGGGCATGAGCCAAGAAAGGCAGGCTTAACGGAATTTAATAAATCTCTTTCCATAATTGCTGCCGATCTTTAGTCCCTGCAGCGCCTTGGCATACAGACTGTGTCATATTGAAAATGTAAGATAATTCTTATTAAAACACCGCATCAATTGCCTTGGTCAAAATAGTAATTCATGTTCAAAGAGCTTTAGCCCTTTTTCACAATTGGAAAGGTCTAAGGCCCTTATAAATCTTCTTAACAAAAGTTCCAAGCCCTATCACGAAGGTGATGGCTAAGCCGAAGGGCCTGGCAATTAATATTTCCCTGACTATTATGACACAGTCTGATAGCTTCATCAGAGCAAGACGGGATTTAATGCGATAGGCCCCATCCTTTGGACACAATTTATTCTTCGCATTAATCCGTTTTCCTAATCGTATTTATACCCTTTTTTACGGGTATTTCCACCCGCTGATTTTATTCCTGCACAATAGCTAAAGATGGTACAGGGCATATTTAAGGCTTATATTTTATCACAGGCCAGAAAATTATTTTTTAATCGTATGGTTAAGCGCCATGTAGATTATTTTTTTACCGGCTCCATTCCGGCCGGAAAATTTCAATAACAATTAATAATTACCTTGACGCAGATAATTATATCGTCGAGCCCCGGAAGCTTCGGTATAGTTTTTCATTGGATGTTTGCGTTGCATTATTATGTAAGGGTCCGGATTCAGATGCAACAGGCCCGTCATAATAGTGAATCTTTCCAGTCCATTATCAGATTCAGCGGAGGTCCGGTACGGATCTCCGCTGCCAGCTATGAGGCAGCAACTTTTGGAGAGTTCTGCCAGCCCGTGTGCTGAACTCTCCAAAAGTTGGCTGGTTTGCCCGGGACTTAAGTCCCTGGCAATGTGTCTAAGCGACCTCATGGACTGATCATTACTTTGATTTTTGCAGATCAGATATAATTCCTGTCATTCTCATAAAAAAATAAAAAATTCTATTATATTGAATCTGATTTCAGGACAGTTCAACCACTTCCGGCCAGCGAAATTTTAGGGATTTGTTTTTAAAGACTACCTGAATGGAATGAGTACTTTTTTTCTGACAAAATTTTTAAATGACTGATTGTCGCCTAAAATTTGAAAACCTGGAAGAATTCGTAAAGTATTTCAATCCTTCCAACCGCCACAAGCGTAAGGAATCCTGGTCATCCACCAATCCCGATCGCCGCTGGCGCAAATTAACCTACGACGAAATCACCGCCCTCGACAAAACCAGTCTCGACATCTTCTGGCTGAAAGACGAAAGCCAGGGCGACCTCGAAAACCTTCCCGATCCGGATGTGCTGGCGCAGGAGATTATGGAGAATTTGGAGGAGGGGTTGGAGAGGTTTAAAACGATAATGAATCGGTTAAATTAAAATTCAAAAAAATGACAACTTTGGATTCTATTCAAATATTTTCTTCGTATGTCATGGGCATCGGTGTTCTCATTGCCTTAATTATGAAAATAATTCAAACGAGGCTGTCAATTAAACAAATGAAGCTCGATTTTTTCACGGAATATACCAGAAGGTACCAGGAAATAATACTTCATCTTCTTGAAAATATAAACAAACCTGATTTTGACTTTAGTACTCTGAAGGAAGCAGATCATGAAAAATTTGATGAGACCATGCGTTACATAAGGGTATATTTCGATTTATGGAGCGAAGAATATTATCTGCACCAAGAAGGGAAAATTGTCAACTCCCCCTAAAATAGTGACAATTGTTATTTTAATAAATTTTGAACTATTTCATCCGAATATATTTCTCCACCGAAGAAACATTCTCCGACTGCCGGCCGATCGAATCCACAGGATGGTAAACCTGGATCAGCGTATCATTTTTAAGCTCTAGCGTCATTTTCAGTGACTTGCCCTGATAATTATTCACGAAATGGTATAGGACCGTCTCTTCATATTCGTTTCCTTCCAGCGTATAAGTACCATAACCATAGTTGTCGGTGATGATGGTATCTTCTTCCCATCTGCCGACAAACATGAAATTCTTCTCGCTCCACATCTTATACTCATTACCGATAAGGATGCCCGGGTAGGTTGTTGTCACTTTCCCGTTTTCAATGCTTTGAGCCTGTATCAGTTTCCAGGCGCCCTGAGGGTAGGTGGTTTCTTGCCTGGCGCAGTTTGATAATAAAAATAAGATCATCAACCCGGAAAAAATGGACTTTTTCATAAACATAGAATTTAATGTTGTAAGAAATCATTTGATGAATGGTAAGTTAATATCAGGAATGAACTTCATCAAGTTTTGCAAGGCAAATGAATTGCAGGGATGGGTTATTTCTTTTTCCGGGCTGCTTCGATGTGTTCTTCAAGGGCGATCTCGATCGGAGTATATGAAAGCCCGAGCTCTCTTTCGGCCTTGCTGCCGTCAGCCATAAAACCTTCCTTCATTGTTTTCATCTGATCAACCGCCATTCCCCATAGAGGCGGCTGCTTGATTAAATTGGCGATCCCTGTGAGAATGTGCGCGTTTGCAAATGCTAAGAAGTCAGGCATGCTGATCCTGGGTAATGAAACCCCAGAGATTTTATGAATAATTTCATTAAAATCTTTCACGCTGATCTGATATTTGCCAAGCAAATATTTCCCGCCGATATTATCGAGTTTCTCCAGCGCCTTAATGATTCCTTCAGCTACATCTTTAACATAAACCCACGTCAGTATGCTGTTGTTAAAAACCGTAGCTGGCAGGCGTTTGTTAATCAACCCGTTCACATATTGGCCGGACGCCTTTGGATCACCGGCGCCCAATACCGCACCCGGATATACGACAACCACAGGCAGGCCTTTGTTTTTGTATAAATCCCATACGATTTTATCCCCTTCAAATTTTGTCTGCGCATACCTGCTGAATCGAACGGGACCCGGTTTACTTTCTTCCTTAAATGGAATTTCGGATGGTTTCCCGTACGTCACAACCGAACTTACATGGATGACCTTGGACACCTTCGTTTCCAGGACAGACTCCATTATATTGCGGGTACCGTCGACATTGGTTGCCCTGTAAATTGAATTGTCGGGCTCCCAGTAAGAATAGACATTGGCTAAATGTATGACAGAATCACAGCCTCTCATGCCTTGAAATATGGATGCCTTATCCCTGACATCCCCTTCAATCACATTGATTCCCGATGCACGAAGTTTTTCTCCGGATGGATTTGACTTCCTCACCAGGCAATGCAGTTCATGTTTGGTTTTGGATAACAGGTCGAGCAATCGTTTTCCGATGAATCCGGTAGCTCCTGTGATAAATATTTTCATGATTGAGAAATAAGTGATATGTAATCTGATAACATAGATATCTGATATTTAGTTCCGGGTAATTCGGGCTTCATAAGAGCCCAGTGAGTCGGTATGAATACTTGCTTGTCAACGTTCGCACCAACGGGCGGTAGGCAAGCGTGGGTTCCTCGTTGATATCCAATATCGGAATTATTACTATCTACACCCGATGGGAGACCCCGGGTCTCGCGCTGGCCGTTCCCTTCGGCTGCCAGCCCGGGGATAACGTCTTTTTATGAATGATTTTAATTTAAGGAGACCCATTAAAACTTACTCCCCCTTGAAAAGCTATATAAAAATGAAATGTCATCCCGGACGGAGCGTAAAGGAGGCTGTCTCAAAAGTCGTTCACTTTTAGTTAGTTTGGAATGGAATCGTTAAATCTGAGGTGATCTTAAAAAAAATCTTCATTATAGAATGGAGGGCAAAAAAGTGCCTCTTTCAGGCAACTATTTTTGAGAGATTA
>DATDPY010000276.1:0-2120 GCA_035292565.1 Cyclobacteriaceae bacterium
GGGGAATGTGATGTATCGGTCAGGCCGGGCTGGTTCTATCATGCATCTCAGGACAACCTTGTTAAATCACCCAGGGAGTTGGTTGACCTTTATTATAAATCTGTCGGAAGGAATGCCACCCTGCTCCTGAACATTCCACCCGACCCAAGGGGACAATGGCATGAGACCGATATTAAGAATCTCAAGGAATTCCGCTCCATCCTGGATGAAACATTCCATGAAAATCTTGCACTTGGAAAAAGAGCAACCTCCTCCGATCACAGGATGAAGAACAATTATTTCTCTCCGGGAAATATTACGGATCCTTACGACAGCACCTACTGGGCAACCAACGACAATGTAATTCAATCCTGGGTGGAAATTGACCTGGGCAAACGAATTACCTTCGACAGGATCACGGTGCGGGAGCCCATACGTTTCGGACAAAGGATCTCATCTTTCAGGGTGGAAGCAAGGTTGCATGGGGAATGGGCTACCATTGCACGCGGCACGACAATAGGATTCAAACGCCTTCTCAGGATAGCGCCCGTGAAAACCGACAAACTGCGATTGGTGATCGAAGAAGCGAATAATATTCCGGCGGTTAGTGACCTTGGATTATATAAGGCCTCATACAGGGAACCTAATATTATCGATTGATATAAATAATCATGAAAATAGATCACATCGGCCTATGGGTGAGAGACATGGATGAGATGATCAGGTTCTACCGGGAATATTTCAAGGCTAATGCCGGTCGCAAGTATCATAACCCTGCGAAGAACTTCACGTCCTGTTTCATAGAATTCCCTTCCGGCATACGGATCGAATTGATGCATAATCCTGAAATTTCCCATGAGACATCCGGTCTGGGAGAGAAACATACAGGCTATATTCATATTGCCATTTCTACGGGAAGCGAGAAGGAAGTAGACATTCTTGCTGAAAGACTTAAAAAAGATCATTATATGATCCTCGATGGTCCACGCAGGACTGGTGACGGTTACTATGAATGTGTCGTGCTGGACCCGGAAGGGAACCGAATCGAAATAACGGCATAATGCCATTTCATTGCAGCAGAGTTGAATAATAATTATACACAATTTTCTTCAGATCAATGGCCATGTCCTTTAGGACATGGTAAAGGGGTTCGGATATCTTCAGGGCTTTAGCCCTTATCTTTTGCTGTTGCTGATTTATTGTTCAAGCCAATCTCTTTATACATTCATTAGTTACCTCCTGAAAGGATTTTTTCCGGTTATGTTCATCCCGATTTCTGAAATGATCCGGAGTAAAACAGCACTTCCAAATAACCTCCTCCACCTTAAGCTTTACTTTATAAACCGGTAACTTATCTTAAGCAGAAAAACGTTATTCGGATAAATATTAAAAAGATTTTCGGAGAGGTTGCCGATGGAGTGATCCTGCAACAATGCATCCCCTGTCCTTGCCTGCGTCCAGACCAGGAACAGCGTTGACCCAGGCTTGTATTCCCATCGTACAACCATATTGGACCGGAACTGGACAAAATCAAAATCTGGATTATCGAACGAATAATCCGTTACCCCGTCTGTGTTTTCATCTACGTTGTAAAGATTGTTTGCTTCATCAAGAGAAATTTCACTCTCCGTGAAAAGGTGGAATCTGTCGTTGTAATCCTGCGCATCGGCAATAGTTACTTTTTTAAATCCCTTGTATTCTCCTTTCGACAGGAATGGCTGGCCGTAATATTGGATTGAGAGATTCGGTTTAATGCTGAAATTCAGTCTGGCAGTAACATTTGTTGTTGCCTGGTGTATCCTTCCCAGGATATATTGAGGCCCGCCTGGGCTTTCGATTTGCGCGACGTACTGGAGCATGTTATTACCTAAATTAAATCCTGGGCTTACCGAAAAACTCAGATAATTCAAGGGCTGGTACCGGAACCAAAGGTTCACATAATCGGATCGGGCGAAATCGTATTCTCCGCGGGAATAATTATAAAATAATTCGACGTTAAGCTTTTTCCTGAAATCACTAGAGAAATATGCGAATCCGTCGAAATTGCCAGGGTATCGCAAGGCAGGACCGCCACGAAGCGCATCATTATCCAGCTTAAAGGGATTCCAGGTCACGCCTCCGCCAATAGAGATAAAATTTTT
>DATDPY010000277.1:0-6469 GCA_035292565.1 Cyclobacteriaceae bacterium
GGGGAATGTCGTACAGAAACCAGCCGGACGAGGCGACGACAGCCAAACTGATCAAATTATGCAAGGATTCGGGTTACAGGGGATGGTATGGAATAGAGTCGACGGGCCGGGATGAAATCAAAAAAGGAAAAGAATTGCTAAAAAAATACCTGCCTTTATAGTAGAATAATCATCATGAAAATATCCCTGACCCCTGACCCGCCGTATTATGCGGTGATTTTCACTTCGAAGCGAAACGAGGTGGATTACGGTTACCAGGAAATGGCCGGGAAAATGGAGGAGCTCGTACGCAAACAGCCGGGATACCTGGGTCACGAGAGCGCCAGGCAAACCCTCGGAATCACCGTTTCTTATTGGGACAGCCTCGAGGCAATTAAAAACTGGAAAAAAAATTCCGACCATTTGCTGGCCCAGCAGAAAGGCAGGGAAACCTGGTACCAGTCTTATAAAATCAGGATATGCAAGGTGGAAAGGGATTATGGGTTCGGATTCGAGATATGATCAAAATCGCGGCGTACCGGATTATATATTGCTGACTAAAAACATTTTTTCGATATGAATAAAAGAAACCTGAGATTCGTATTTATTATCCCCTTCCTTGCTTTTTCGCTTCCCAGCCGGCCTGCTATTCGCCTGCCGTCGATTATCGGAAGCCATATGGTGCTTCAACAGGAGTCTGAGGTGAATATCTGGGGATGGGCCAGGCCCGGCGAAAAGGTCGCTCTTAATGCGGGCTGGGATACAACCACCTATTTTTCGGTTGGATCTGGCGGGGCGAAATGGAATATAAAGATCCGTACACCTCATGCCGGAGGGCCATGGGAAATTACCATCACCGGCGACAATAAAATTGTTCTTGAAGATGTGATGGTCGGGGAGGTGTGGCTGTGCGGGGGACAGAGCAACATGGAGTGGAGCGGCCGCCATGGACTGAAACAGGTCATGGAGGAAGCACCCAATGCGTCAAACAAAAATATCAGGCTGTTTTATGTATCAAAAGCCACTTCCCCATTTCCGCAGGATGATTGTCATGGCCGGTGGGAAGTATGCAGTCCGGAAAGCATGATGGGTTTCAGTGCGATCGGGTATTTCTTCGGCAAACAATTACAGTCGGAATTAGATATCCCGGTTGGGCTGATCAATGATAACTGGGGCGGCACGCCTGCAGAAACATGGACGCCCCGGGAGCTGGTGATGGAAGATGAGGTATTATCGGCGGCTGCAAAAAAGCTCGATCCCAATGCAAGAAATTGGCCGACACAGCCGGGAGATGCCTATAACGCCATGATCCACCCCATTGTTCCATTTATGATTGCAGGGGTGATCTGGTACCAGGGTGAAAGTAATGTTGGGACCTGGGATTCCTATGGGAGCTTGTTCACCACGATGATCGATTCATGGAGGAAGGCATGGAGTAAGGCTTTCCCATTTTATTATGTGCAAATCGCCCCATATTCCGGATATGGCCAGAACATCTCGGGGGTCCTGCTGAGGGATGTTCAGACGAAATGTTCCTCGCATCCGGGAACCGGAATGGTCGTAATATCCGACCTCGTGGATGATTTGAAGAATATCCACCCGCAGAATAAAATCGACGTTGCCAAACGACTGGCTAACCTCGCCCTTTCGGAAACTTACCACAAACTGGGTTTGGTATATAAGTTTCCGGCCTACAAAAGCATGAAGATCGAGAAGAACAGGATCAGGTTATTTTTCGAACAGGCCGGCAGTGGATTGGTGAGCCGCAACGGCGATCCGACGGAATTCTACATTGCTGGGGAAGACAGGGTTTTCCTTCCGGCCGCGGCGAAGATCGACGGCAATATGGTGGTCGTGATGAATAAAAACATTAAGAACCCGGTTGCCGTGAGGTTCGGTTTCAGCAATGCCTCCATCCCCAACCTTTTCTCCCGGGAAGGCCTGCCGGTAAATCTGTTCCGCACCGACGATTGGCCTATGAACACAGAGGCTCCATGATAATTAACCGTAAGCTCTATTGAGAAACAATAAAAACCGGAAACAGGAGGACAAATCGTTCAGTACGAAAGTCGACTATGCCGGTGAACTGATGAAATTTCTTCTAGCCAGGCTGCCTCGTAAAAACAGGGACAATATCAAATCCCTGCTGAAATACAAACAGGTGAGGGTTGACGGCAAAATAATCACCCAGTTCAATTATCCACTGGCTCCCGGTCAGCAGGTAACGGTAAGTGAAAAAGAAGCAGTTCGTGAAAGATCCTATTCAGGGTTCAGCATCGTATACGAAGACCCTTACCTGATCGTCATCGATAAACATGCAGGGGTATTATCCGTGGCTTCATCCGGTGAGAAACATCATACGGCTTACCGGATGCTGAGCGACTATGTAAAGACTCAGGATGCGGAAAATAAAATATTCATCGTCCATCGTCTCGACAGGGATACTTCGGGATTGATGATGTTCGCCAGAAGCGAAGAGATGCAGGCAAGGCTTCAGGGTCAGTGGAAGGATTCGAAACCCCTGCGGCTTTACCTTGCGGTGGTGGAGGGGAGGGTAGAAAAGGAAGTAGGAGTAATCCAATCTTATATCCGCGAGAATAAATCATTCACCGGGTATTCGGAATATGAAGAAGGAGAAGGCCAGCTGGCCGTCACGCATTTCAGGAAACTGAAGAGCAACGATCGTTACTCTCTTCTTGAAATACGCCTGGAAACCGGGCGGAAGAACCAGATCAGGATCCACATGAAGGATATGGGACATTGTATCCTTGGCGACAAGAAATACGGAGCTTCCGGAAATCCAATTGCACGGCTTGGGCTTCATGCTTTCAAACTTTCCTTCGCTCACCCGGTTTCCGGGGAATCGCTGCAATTCGAGATCCCGGCCCCGAGGAAATTTTCAAGGGTGATTTAACTGTAATGATGAACGGCTTCTTCCATGGCCGGCCCTTTTTTTATTTCTATGATCGTAATTTAACGGTAATTATATAATATTGCTTAATTCACCTGATTAACCGATGAAATCAAAATTTTTGTTCTCTGGATTCCTAATCTTCTTTATCTGGGGATGCGGGGCGAAAAACAACTCCCAGGAATCCATCAGCCTGTTTAACGGCAGGAACCTGGATGGATGGTATACCTTTATCGCGAGGCCTGATTCCTCGATTGAAATTCCGGGCCTGGAAAGAGGCGAAGACGGACAATATACCGGGCCGGTGGGAATCAATAAGGACCCCTTGCAGGTCTTCGGATTGGCTGACCTTGACGGGGAAAAGGTGATCAGGATCTCGGGGCAGGTCATGGGGATACTGGTAACGGAGAAGGAATATGAAAACTATCATTTAAAACTCGAGTTCAGGTGGGGTGAAAAAAAATATCCTCCCAGGGAAAGGGCGCCCAGAGACAGCGGCTTGTTATATAACTCGATCGGACGCGAGGGGGCCTGGTACGGTGTATGGATGAAATCGGTCGAATGCCAGATAAATGAGAAAGAAGTCGGGGACTTATATACGGTGGATACTGTTTTTGTTGACGTCCCTGCTGTGATCGATCCCCAGACAGGAAGGTATGCATATTCGAAAGGTGCGGAGAAGAAAACTTTTTCACCGGAAATTTCCCACTGCGGCAAAGACGTCGATTATGAAAAACCGGTGGGGGAATGGAACACCGTGGAAGTGTACACTGTAAACGGGCGAAGCGTGCATGTCATTAACGGCCAGGTAAACAACCGTCTCGAAAATTTCAGGTACCTGGTTGATGGCGAGGAAGTTCCTCTCACCAGGGGCAAGATCCAACTTCAATCCGAAGGCGCCGAGATCTTTTACAGGAATATTACGCTGACGCCGATCAGGGAAATTCCCCATGAACTGATGTAAACGTTACCAGGTTCCGGTATATTTTTTTTACTATTTATAATAACAACGATGCCCGCAATCATGAAAAGGAATTCTCTGTATGTTGTGATGGCGATATTTTTTTCATGCACCAATAACCGGACTCTTCAATTCGAAGAGATGGTCATCGAGGCCGATGGGCCGGAATGGTGCTGGACGAAAGCTGCCGCCGACGTAAATGGCGACAGCATTGATGACCTGTTGATCGGGGGGTATAATGGCGGGGGAGTATGGTTCTATCTTTCGCCGGATTACCGGAAGGAGCAGGTATCGGATTGGACCGGTGCAAAAACCGATGCTGAGATCCTCGACATCGATAATGACGGCGACAAGGATGTGGTATGCCTTTTCGATCATACCATCTGGTGGTTTTCAAACCCGGGATGGAATCCGCATTTCATCGATTCGCTGACAGCCCATGATCTTGAAGCGGCTGATATGGATGGAGACGGTCTCTCCGACCTGATTGCCAGGGACCAGGGAGAATTCAACTCGAGGGGAGACACCCTTTTCCTGATCAAGCATTACAGGGAATTCCAATGGATGACCCGGAAGATCATAATCCCAAACGGCGAGGGATTGAAAGTAAGCGACCTCAATGCAGATGGAAAGCCCGACATTATCGTCAACGGGCTCTGGCTTGAAAATACTGGTGTGATGACCAATTGGGGCAAGCATGCTTATTCGGAATTATGGACATGGCCCAATACCTATATTGATGCAGCCGATATTAATGGCGACAGCCGGAAAGATATCCTGGTTGCTCCTTCGGAACTTGCCGGTAATTATTACAGGCTTTCCTGGTTCGAGCAGGGGAATGATCCTTTCGTTCCCTGGGAAGAGCATGTTGTTGTCGATTCGATTGAAACGGTGCTTCACTTTACGGGCCTTGCCGATTTCAATCTCGACGGCAAGACTGACATCGCGTATGCAGAAATGAAACAGGGCCTGCCCCCTCACGAAGTAGCCGTCCTGACACAGTTGAAAAATTCCTGGTCAAAAACCGTGCTCAGCAACGGCGGATCGCACTCCATGAGAATTACCGATTTGGATGGCGACGGTGATGCCGATCTTTACGGCGCGAACTGGCAGGAAGATACGGTCAAAATTTGGATCAATAATATTCGTTGAGGAGCCGGGGAATCGGGGAATCGAAAATACCCTACTTAACTAAATTGCCTTACTTAACTAAATTGACTTACTTAACTAAATTGACTTACTTAACTATTTTAGATGAACCCAGGAATCGATCGGGTGCTGATAATTATACCGATCTACTGGAATTCCGTTCTACTGAAAAATTGGCAGTTGTCAATGGGCAGTTGGCAATTCAGATGTCCCTAACGAGTATCCGGCTCTAATCCGTCCACCCGTCCTCCAAAATTGCAGTTGTTGAAATCAATGTCAAATACTGCTACCTGCTTACCAGTGAACCAGTCAACCAGTAAACCAGTAAACCAGTTAACCAACAAAAGTTTCAAATCACTGCATCATTTACTAAATTTATCCCTTCATTAACCGAAAACTTTTTAACATGAAATACTTATCCATTATTCTGACGGGTGCATTATTATCCTTCGCGGCGATTACCTACGCTCAAAAAGATTACAAGCCGTCCGAAGAGAACCTGAAAAACCGGGAATGGTTCAGCAATGCCAAATTCGGGATGTTCATCCATTGGGGCGTTTACAGCGTGCTGGGCGGCGGGGGAGACCGGGGCATTGCCGAATGGGTAATGGAAAACAAAAGGATGCCCATCCAATCCTATGAAAATCTCCCGGCATTCTTCAACCCTGTTAAATTCAATCCTGCCGAATGGGTAGGCGCTGTAAAAGCGGCGGGAATGAAATACATCACGATCACCAGCAAACACCATGATGGTTTTGCCATGTATGATTCCCGGATCAGCAATTACGATATTGTTGACCGAAGCCCTTATGGAAAGGATGTGCTTAAAATGCTGAAGCAGGAATGCGACAGGCAGGAGATTAAACTTTTCTTCTATCATTCACAGCTCGACTGGCATCACCCCGATTATTTTCCCCGGGGCAGGACAGGCCAGGGATATACCGGAAGACCGGAAAGCGGAGACTGGAACAAGTATATGGATTACATGAACACCCAGCTTTCTGAATTGCTGACGAACTACGGGGAAATCGGAGGTATCTGGTTCGACGGGATGTGGGATAAATGGGATGAAAACTGGCAGCTCGACAAGACCTATGCTTTGATCCATAAGATCCAGCCAGGCACGCTCATTGGAAGCAACCATCACCTGGCCCCGTTCCCGGGCGAAGATTTTCAGATGTTTGAAAGGGACCTGCCCGGACAGAACACCATGGGCTTCAACCAGACTTCTTCCATCTCGGAGCTGCCCCTCGAAATGTGCGAAACCATGAATAATTCCTGGGGATTTAATATTACGGACCGGAATTTCAAATCCTCGGCGCAACTCATCCACACCATGGTCAGGGCGGCGGGATACGGAGCGAATTTTCTGTTGAACAATGGCCCGATGCCTGATGGCCGGCTTCAGCCGGAAGTGATCGATACCCTGAAAAAGATCGGGAAGTGGCTTGAACGTTACGGCGAGACCT